>PBZV01000008.1 GCA_002730325.1 Nitrososphaerota archaeon | reverse complement strand
TACCTTTTCCAATTTGAAATTCTTGAGATTCAGAATGAACTAAAGGAGTTTTTGATCTTGCCATTCGCATATAGAATGGTCCATATTCATTTACCATTAAACGAGTTAATTTAGAAACAGTAATTGTATCAGCAGGAATAAAAACTCGAAAATTAGGAATTACTCGCATGATTGCAATATCTTCAATTTGTTGATGTGAACCGCCATCAGGCCCAACAGACAACCCACCATGAGATACAACTAATTTTACATTAAGACCTTTTTTCCCCAAAGGTGAAGGATATGCAATATTATTTCGAATTTGATCAACTGCTCTTCCAGGTAAAAATATAGCATATGTACTTGCAAAAGAAATCTTTCCCGAAACTGCCAATCCAGCAGAAACAGTAACAAGATTTGCTTCTGCAATTCCAACATTGAAAAATCTATTTGGAAATTCTTTTCCAAAACTTGAAGTTTTTAGAGAATCAGTAGTATCAGCGCCCAACACTACAACATTTGGATTGTCTTTTCCAACTTGGATCAAGGTTTTAGTATATTCTGAACGCATATCAGTCATTATTGGGTCATTCAATGTATCCGGCCTCTCTTGCAATTTTTTTAATTTGCTCTTGTTTTTCACCAATCACATGCAAACCAATCCATTTGTTTACTAGATCAGATCCTCCCAATTCATTTGATTTTTCAAGTAAGATGCTGCGTCTAGATTTTAAAACTTCATCTCTAAATTCTCTAATGGCTATTCGAACATCTTGTTGACCAATGATTGCACCACCACCTACAAATGCTCTAGCACCATCGGCAAATACGGAACCAATATTTTCAAGATTAACTCCACCATCAGCCTCAATATAACCTGAAAAATTATGTTGTTTCAAAATAGAGTTTAATCTAGACATTTTTGAATGTGTTTCCTCAATGTATTTTTGACCAGATTTTCCAGGAACTACAGACATTACAATCAATTGATCAAGGGAGGACAAGAATTTGTAAGACCATTCAGGTAATTCAGTTTCAGGATTAATTGCAAACCCTACACCGATTTGATTTTGTTTTAATACATCATGAATTTCTCCAAAACTAGATTCATCAGTAACTTCAGCATGAACAGTTACAATATCACTTCCTGCATCGATATAATTTTGAACGTGTTTTACAGGATTATTTATCATAAGATGGGTATCAAATGGAATAACAGTTAGTGGTCTTAATTCTTTAATTTTCAAATGATCAAAAGTTTTAGTGGGAACAAATTGTCCATCCATTACATCTAAATGAATATAATCAGCTCTGCCAGAAACACATCTTTTAATTTCATTTTCCAGATTTGTCATATCACCGGCAATAATTGAAGGTGCTATCATGAATTGTGATTCAAGTTCAAGATTAATTATTGGAACCACATCAGAGTCAGGGGCCTTGCCATGCCATTGAGGATTATCTTCCATATGTTCTAAAGATTTTCCTTTTACAGTTCTTGAAATTATAATAGTTGGTACTCCTTTAGTTCTATTTGCTTTTTTAATTGCAGCATCAATTTGTTCAACTCGATGTCCATCAATTTCAATAACATTCCAACCAAAAGATCTCCATTTATCACCAGTTTTCCAACGTGATGCATCTTTCCACATTTCAGAAAGATCATCACCTTCTAGTCTTTCATCAAGAGGCATTATCCGTTCAGTGTAAGAGTCCTGTTGAATGAAATTTCGGTCAAGAAAGACAGTCAGATTATCTAATTTGTATTTTGAAGCAGTCATTGCAGCTTCCCAAATTTGACCTTCGTCAGATTCACCATCCCCAATAATTGTATAAACATGGTAATCTTTAGAATCAATTTTTCCTGCCAAAGCAATTCCTACAGAAAATGACAATCCAGTTCCCAAAGAGCCTCCACAAAATTCAACTCCAGGGCATTTCAAGTCTGGATGTCCTTGCAATTTACTACCAAATTTTCGTAGAGTCTCAAGTTCAGATTCTGGGAAATATCCCGCAACTGCCATGTTTGAGAATAAGCCAGGGGCAGCGTGACCTTTCGATAAAACTAGGCGATCTCGATTTTCCCATTGTGGGTTTTTAGGATCAAATTTCAAATGTTTGTTAAATAAACAGCCCAAAATTTCAGCCATAGAAAAAGAACCTCCAGGATGACCAGAACCAGCCGTATTTGTTGCCAAAATAACTAACTTTCTAGCTCTAAGAATATTCTTTTTTATTTGATAATAATTTAATCCCAACAGGATCGTAGCCTCATAAATTTAATAAAAATCTATTTCTAAAAAAAATGAAATTCAAAATATTAGATTAGAAATGAAATTTTTACAATTTTTTGGAAAAAATGAATTAATTTTACAACAGTTTAATTACAGTATAATTTCACAAGCTGTAGATAAAAATGTCATTCGATAGAGAAAGAGAAATGTTTGATACAAAATGTGGCGATTGTGGAAACGATTGTCAAGTACCATTCAAACCAAAAGAAGATAGACCTGTTTATTGCAGAGAATGCTTCCAAAATCACAAACCAGAACCAAGAAGTGGTGGTGGTAGATTTGGTGGCAGATCAGGCGGTAGACCAGGCGGTGATAGAGGCTCTAGATTTGGTAGAAGAGACGATAGACCACGAGAAATGTTTGATACAAAATGTGGAGACTGTGGAAACGATTGTCAAGTACCATTCNAACCAAAAGAAGATAGACCTGTTTATTGCAGAGAATGCTTCCAAAATCACAGATAATACTAGTGAGTTATTTTTTAAAAAACTCAAACTAGAATTTTATTAAATTTTTATAAAATATCAACTAGATAAAATCATGGAAATAACAAAAAATTATCCAATACTTATTTTTGATAACCGATGTTATTTGTGTACAAAATTTGTAAAAGTGGTTAATTTTTTTGCAAAGAGTAAGATCATGATAATTGGTCATTATTCTAGATTTGGAGAGAAGGTTAGAGAGGAAGTTTTGGATGAATCGGCTTTAGACATGTTTTGGTTAATTGATAAAAAAACAGCATATGGGGGCAGATCTGCAATATTACCATTAATTAAATTAATTTTGTCTAAAAAAANTACAAAAATTTCAAATTTAGAAATAGAAAATAAATGTAAACAAGAATGCAAAACAATCAAAGCATTAATGAAAAGAACATTTAGTCTTTTTTCAAATAGCAAGATAATCAAAATTNCTTGATAAAAATAACAANANTTCATCAGAAATTGTTCAAAAAAATATCATAAATCTAAATAAGACATTAAATTTGTATTTTTAATATGAAGATAAAAGTTGAGAATTCTGCAAAAAATACACAAATTCTTTGTGGATTTGTTTTNGAAAAATCAAACAAAGTTCTAGGGTTAAAGAANTTNGATGCTAAAACNTCATCAGCTATAAATCAATCNCTAAAAGATATGGAAGGNAAATTAGGGAAATTAAGTATTATTCCAATTCCAGGAAAAAAACCAGCTCAAAGAATCTTACTCGCAGGAATTGGNAAAAAAGAGGANATAACAAAAGATACAATTAGANATGTTTCAGGTAAAATTGCACAAAAAGTAAGNGAGTTAAAACTAAAAGAATTTTCAATTATAACACCTCCAAATTTAATTACTGATCAAATTTCATCAGTTTCTCAAATCANAGAAGGNGTCAAAATGTCTCTTTACAAATTTGATAAATTCAAAGCAGAAAAAGTAGAAAATTCACCAGATNTAACAATCATTGTTTCTAAATCAAAAAAAATTTTACAAGCTATCAAAACATCCGAAATTATTGCAGATGGTACAATATTTACTAAAAGTATTGCAAATTTACCACCAAACGAATGTACTCCTACAACATTAGCAAATTTTGCAAAAACAATTTCTAAAAAAAATAAGATGAAATGTAATATTATTTCNAAACTTGAGTTAAAAAAGAAAGGATTTGGNGGGATTACAGCTGTTGGAGGAGGAAGTAAAAATGAACCAAAATTGATCATTTTAGAACATAATAACGGTCCAAAAAATGAGAANCCTATTGTATTAGTTGGAAAAGCTGTNACATTTGATACAGGNGGGATTTCATTAAANCCTGGACAAAGNATGGATGAAATGAAATTTGATAAATGTGGAGGATGTACAGTTTTAGGAATTATGAAAGCAGTTTCTGAATTAAAAATTCCAATTAATGTAGTAGGAATTATTCCATCAGTTGANAATATGCCTGGAGGAGAATCCTATAGACCAGGAGATATTATAAAATTATTTAGTGGNAAAACTGCAGAAATTTTAAACACAGATGCNGAAGGACGATTAATTTTAGCTGATGCATTATCATATGGAGAAAAACATTTTTCTCCAAAAGCAATCATTGATTTTGCAACTTTAACAGGGGCATGCATAGTTGCATTAGGCAATAATGTAGCTGCAATTGTATCAAACAATGAAAAATTAACAANNAAGATTACAGATTCGTCTAAAAAAACAACAGAAGAANTTTGGGAATTACCATTAACNCAAGACTATATGGATATGATAAAATCNGATGTTGCAGATATGAAAAATGTGGGAATTGGAAGAGCAGCAGGNACNATTACAGCCGCTGCATTTTTGAAAAATGCAATTAAAGATACACCATGGGTACATCTAGATATTGCAGGNGTTGCATGGACTCAAGGAGCAGCTACAAAAGAAAAATCATACAATCCAAAAGGNGCNACAGGTTTTGGNGTTAGATTGNTTTTAGATTATTTACAGAATTTAAGNAATTAGTAGCCTCTACTATTTCTATCAGGTTTTCCAACATTTGGATTTCTAAAACCATGTTTTTCCATCATATGATTCAAGAATCTAATATCATCAGAAAATGATTCCATACAAATCGTACAGTTTTTCATGTATATCACATCAACCCAATTAATTCAATATTAAAAGATTGATTGAAAATTAGAAAATGCCAGCACTGTTGCTTCCCAAGGGCTCTCGCATCTTAGTANCACAACAGCGACATCAGGTTTGACTTCCAAGTTCGGAATGGGATTGGGTCGCACCCTNACGCTATGGCCGGCTTGTTCATTGATGTTAGATTCTCATCTATTAACGTAACGCAGNGAATTATTCTANTCAAAATAGGTATAAAGCAAAGAAAATACCGGATTACGACATGACACATAGAGTCGGCGTTTTAGATCAAGATCTGTGCCAGCCACAAAAATGTGGTTTGGAGTGCATAAAATACTGTCCAGTTAACAAATCNGGAGCGGATTGTATCATTATAAANGAAGAATCAAAAAAAGCACAAATTGATGAAGATGTTTGTAATGGTTGCGGAATATGTGTTAAAGTATGTCCATTTGATGCAATAACAATTGTTAATCTAGCAAGTGAATTAGCAACAGACAAAATTCATCAATATGGGCAAAATTCTTTTCGATTATTCAAGTTACCAACTCCAAAAAAAGGAGAGGTGGTAGGGTTACTTGGNAGAAATGGAATGGGGAAAAGTACAGTAGTAAATATNCTATCAGGTAATTTAAAACCAAATCTGGGAAGATTTGAAAATCCTCCAGAATGGGACGAGATTTTAAAGCATTATAGTGGAACAGAACTTAAACAACATTTTGAAAAAATTGAACAAAAACAAATTCGTGCTTCAATTAAACCACAACAAGTTCATCATATTGCACAAGCATTTGAAGGAACCGGAAAAGAACTTCTCGATAAATATGATGAAAGAGGNGTATCAAGAGAGATAATCAAAGNATTAGGATTAGAAAATTCCATGGAGCAGAGTTTAAAGGAATTGAGTGGAGGAGAGTTACAAAGAATTGCAGTAGCTGCAGCTGCATCAAAAGATACTGAATTTTATTTTTTTGATGAACCATCATCATACAATGATGTTTTTCAAAGAANAGGAGTTGCACGAGTAATTCAANGTTTNGCAAAAATTGGAAAAAGTGTCATGGTTGTAGAACATGATTTAACATTACTAGATTTTCTTAGTGATTATATCGAAGTTTTGTATGGTGAACCTGCAGCATATGGTATTGTATCAAGTATTTTATCTACAAAAGTTGGAATCAATGTTTTTCTTGATGGTTATTTACCAACTGAAAATGTAAGNTTTAGAGACAAAAAATTTTCATTTGATGTATCATCATCATCTACAGATATTTTTCAAGAAGGNAGTGAAGTCATAGTATANCCAAAACTAGAAAAAAAATATGAGTCATTTTCAGTATCAATTGAGCCTGGACAAGTAAGNAAAGGNGAAGTTTTAGGCATAATGGGGGCAAACGCTCTTGGAAAAACCACCATGATGAAAATGATTGCAGGAGTTGAAAAACCAGATTCTGGAAATATTAGTAAAAAAATCAAGATAGCTTACAAACCACANTATCTTCAAAATGATATTGATGTAGATGTAATTTCATTATTAGATAAAGCAAANGGTAANCCAGTTGAAGANAGTATGGAGGAAGAACAGATTCTTGATCCATTAAAAATTAAAAAACTTTACAATAAATCTATCAGAAATCTTTCAGGAGGNGAACTACAAAAAGTGGCAGTAGCATCATGTTTACTTCAAAAAGTAGATGTTTATGCACTTGATGAACCATCTGCATTTTTAGATGTAGAAGATAGAATTGCAGTAGCAAAATTTTTACAAAAATTTGTTCGNTCGTTTGGAAAATCAGCAATAGTAATTGATCATGATTTACAATTNATGGATCTTGTTTCAGACTCAATGGTAATCTTTGAAGGNGANTCAGGAGNAGAAGGCAAAGCAACATCCCCAATGTCAAAGGCAAATGCCATGAACAGATTTCTAAAATCATTAGATATGTCATTTAGAAGAGATGAAAAAAGTCTCAGGCCTCGAGTAAACAAACTTGAAAGTAGATTAGACAAAAATCAAAAAACATCNGGAAACTATTATTATAAAAAATGNCTAGAATGCTGAAAAAAGCATTAGAAAATGTATTAACATTAGAAGAGAATAGTGAATTGATTTCAGCGTTTGATCAAATTGGGGAAATTATAATTGTAAGAATTCCGGATTCTTTACTCTCAAAGAAAAAAATCATAGGNGAAACTTTACTTAAAGAAGTAAAAATTNCAAAAAGTGTTTTTTATCAAGCATCAGATNTTGAAGGAGATTTTCGTACAAGAAAATTAGAGATTTTNGCNGGGGAAGATAATACAGAAACAGAATACAAGGAATTTGGATGTAANTTTACTGTAGATGTAGAAAATGCATTTTTTTCACCTAGATTATCAACAGAAAGAGAAAGAATTGCAAACTTGATTCAAGATGGAGAAGTAATAACCAACATGTTTGCAGGAGTAGGAATGTTTTCCATAATGGCTGCAAAGAAAAAGAAATGTACAGTATTTAGTNTAGACATCAATCCAATGGCATCAAAATTATGTGAAAAAAATATTGAACTAAACAAACTTGCAGGAAATATAATTTCAATAAATGGGGATGCATCAGAAATTATCAAAGAACAGTTAATGGACAAATCAGATAGAACTTTGATGGTATTNCCAGAAAGATCTGATGAATTTTTAGAATCAGCAATTAATACAACAAAGAATGGAGGAATTATTCATTATTATTCTCATATTCATGCAGATAAAAAATCAGATGCAGGAAAACTTTCAGAAGAACATTTTCTTCAGATCTCACCAANNCAATCAGAAATNCTAACCTCAAAAATTGTAAGNNCAGTTGGTCCTAGATATTATCAAACNGTAGTAGATGTTAAAATTTCTAAATAAACTAGTCNTCAGATGTNATTGATGCAGATGAAGNTTTTGTTGTTGCCATCACATATCCAATCCATGCAACAACACCAAGAATTCCTCCAGCAATCATTAACACAGATAATTGTAATACAATTGGACTCCATTCAGAAAGCATTAACAAGTATGCATAAAGGAAAAAACCACCAATGCAAAGCATGAAAATAGCAATNCCCATTCCTTTACGTTTATCCATGGCAAAAAATTTTTTGTGAGTTATTTATTGGTTTAAACTAATCTAANTCAATTGCCATAAGATATGCATCTTCGCCATCTCGATAATATGCATTAAGTTGTTGTTTNATAATAAATCCANATTTCTCATATAGTCTTACAGCCTCATTATTACTNCATCTTACTTCTAAATAGAATTCATCACATTTTCGTAATTTAACACCATTNACAGATTCCTNAACAAGTGCATTTCCTATACCTTTTTTTCTATATTCATCAAGAACTGCAATAGATACAACATGACCTTTTTTGACAAAACCTAATTTCTTAAAATTTGAAAATCCAAATTCNGTTTTGCACATAATATANCCAACATGTTTTCCTGCAATTTCAGCAACAATAAATGCCTCNGGNAATTCAGCNAATAGNGATTCATAAAAATAATCAGAATAGTGTTCAGGAAGNGTTTTCAGATTAATCTCCATTATAGATATCAGATCGCTTGGTNCTGCTCGTCGAATGTTACAATCGCCAAGGGTTNTTAGAATAACTTGCATAAAATACGATACAANCATCAATATTTAATTTTAAACCAAAAGACCATTAATAGAAAGAATAGTTTAAAAAAATATGGANGAAAACTCACAAGAAGGGGTTATTTCATTAGTAAATTCCATATTTGATGTTAGTGATTTTACAAAAACACAATTTTCATTGGAGTTTAGAATTGAGGATTTTGAATTTAAATCAAAATTTGANGATTTNGCNAGAAAATTAGAAAATATGAGTTTTGCTTGNAAATTAGAAAAAATGAATGATGGAAAATATATCATCATTCAAAAATTTACTCCAAAAAAACAGAGAAAATGGATGANTTCATCATGGACTCCTCGAATTTTGTTTGCTGTTGTTATTTCATTTGTAATGATTGATGGNTNCTATAGAACATCTGGAACAAACTCANTTGTAGAAATTGGAGATCCTTTAGAAATGGCAGGAATCTACACATTATCATTATTAGGAATTTTAGGAATTCATGAANTAGGTCACATTATTGCTGCCAAAGCACACGGATTAAAAACAACTTGGCCATTTTTTATCCCAGGGTTACCTGTAATTGGAATTCCAACATTTGGTGCTTTTATTCAATCACGAGGATTAACAATTAACCGAGAAATATTNTTTGATGTAGCAATTGCAGGNCCCATTGCGGGATTAATAATTGCAGTAATAGTTTCAATTTATGGNGCATATACTGCACCAATTTTAGATCAAGACATAGCTGCTGGAATGTTNGCAGACTCTAGGCTCACGGAATGGGGNATGGGAGAGCCATTACTNATGACTGCTAGTTTGGCATTATTTGGTAAAGGAATGCCAGGACACGAAGTAATTATGACACCAGTAATGTTTGCAGCATGGATTGGGTTTTTAATTACATTTCTGAATTTACTTCCTGCATGGCAATTGGATGGAGGACATATGGCTAGGACATTACTGGGTCCAAAATTACACAGATATGCAACTTATGGAAGTATGATAATTCTTGTTTTGTTAAATTATTGGATAATGGCAATATTGATTTTTGTAATGAGTTCAAAAAATCCTAGTGCATCACCACTTGATGATGTATCACCACTTTCAAGAAATAGAAAAATTGCATATATTGGAATTATAGGATTAGCAATTTTATGTGCACCATTNCCNNCANNNTTTTTNCCAAATTTTTTACCTTAGTAAAAGTCTAGCACCATCTGNAACTACTGCAACTTTTTGTNTTACACCTTGAGTCTTTAGAATATAATCCATAGAATATTTTATNCCAGGTAAAGAAATCATATCAAGTTTNTTCANATAAAANTCAGGAAGTATTGAAATNAATCCAATTTGNAAATTCTTTTGAATTTCTGATAGNAACAATAGATCTTCCATNCCNCTAATGTATTTTGTAGGATTTCGAAGTTGTTCTAAAGTTAATCTNCCTTCAATGTATTGTTGAATTGCATCAGANCCNAAACCACCTTTACATTCTGCCACTAAAATTGCAAGACCNTTNTTTTTNATTGCATTTGAACAATTCCAAAGTGAAGAAAGTGATTTTCCCAGAGTNTCATTACTGGCATCTTTTCCAGTGCTGAGAATCATTGTTTTATGTTGTCCTACATCTTTGATTGAATTATTTTCNAAAAATTTTGTTGTAGAAAGTGTTTTTGANGGATGATCAATAGTAAAATCAACAATACCNTGTGAATTTGCAATGATTTCAATTCCNTGAATTTCAAAATTATCGGAAAATTTTTTTGCCTCTTGTAGACTTTCAGGATACTGTCCAGATACNGGAAGATTTCCATTTCTTTTTGCATATGCTGAAAGCATAGAATCAATACCAAATTTTTTGATNAAACGCGTAGAAATTGTTTCATAACCAAATAATCCATCAAATTCCATTTCACCCATAAAAATTAGGTTGGAATTTTCTATATTGACATCATCAAANTCATTAATTGAACTTCCTTCAGGTAAACCTGCTTTGACCAAATTTAGAATTTTTTTATCTGTTAAAATTTTTGGAAATGGTTTAGATTTTTGTTCACATAAAGTAAAGATTGATGAAATTATTTTTTGAATAGATTTTGAGTTATGTAAAACTACAAGCTCCATTGGTTTTGATAAATCAAGAACGTTNAGTTTTTCATTGATTTCTGAATCATCCAAAACCTTACCATCAGAATCAATCTTTTGTTCTAAATTCTCAGCTTTTATNTCCAAAACGACGTCTGTAATTCCATAATTCAACCAGATTTCAGGCATAATTNACACTCAATACAAACCAAAATAAATACAATGTAATTAAATTTGATATGGAATTTGTAAAAGACTTTACAATATTTCTACACCAAAAAGGCATTATAAAATTTGGNGATTTTACGCTTGCAAGTGGAAAAAAGAGNTCATACTATGTAGATTTAAGATTAGTACCAAGTTATCCCCATAANTTTAGNGAGATGGTAAAATATTTGGAAAATGAGATTGTACAAGATATTGGACTAGNAAAATTTGATTCNATTGTTTCAGTTCCAACAGGAGGGNTGGTAATTGCATCAGCATTAGCCATAGAAACAGTCAAACCCCTAATCTATGTTAGAAGTAAACCAAAAGATTACGGCACATCAAAATCAGTTGAAGGNAAAATTNACGATGGAATGAATGTAGTAATGATTGATGATGTTGCAACTACAGGAGGTTCAGTTGTNAATGCAATTAAGTCTCTAAAGGAAGTGAATATTTCAATTAAAGATGCATATGTAATTGTCAATAGAATGGAAGGTGCCAAAGAAGCTTTANCNGAATTGGGAGTAAAAATGCATTCTATTTTAGACATATTACAAATTTCAGAAATANTATACAAANAAAATATCATTGATGAAGATATTTTAGAAAAAGTAAAAAAACAAATCAATAAATAAATTCTGGCAGCTCAGACAAATGCCTTCCAATCATCATTCAGATATAACTCTGATTCTTCATTGCGACCATTAAGTTTTGAAAGTGCTTATTTTAAAACTAANTGAAAATAAATGGGCCCGAAGGGCTTCGATCCCTTGGCTCACCGGTTATGAGCCGGTTACTCTACCAAGCTGAGTTACGGGCCCTAANNNAATGAATTTTTTCTTAGGTATAAAATGTTATGAGGTTAACAGTATTCTTCAAAACAACTGTCTAACAACAAATTTTGAGCAGAAAGAGATTTGTCTGCAATTTCAATTAAGTTGTTTGAGTCAGTTGAAGATTTTTCTAAAATATTTCTCCATGCTGCAGCGTGTCTAATGTCAGCTTCAGTATGGAGTTTGAAATATTCTGTTGCTTCATGATTTGTTAAACCATAGAATTCTGCCAATCCATCAAGTTTTGTTTGACTGATTTTTGGGATTTCTTTTTCAAAGGCATACATTGCGCATGCTCCACCTTCATATGTATTCATTAATTTATTCAATTCAGAAACAGCTCTCAGTGTTTTTGGCAATCCAGTATAAGCGGTTAATTCATCTTCAGAAATTCCAAGTTCTCCTGCAAATGCAATCCATGGTTGAATATGATCAGATTCTTCTTGCTGATTTTCAATTAACTCATTTACTACACCATCTGGTGCTTTTTCAATAATTGGGGCCATAAAGGTAGGAACTGCCTTAACAAGTTGAAAATACTCTTTCGAATAACCTGCTAAAGATTCCTTTGTCAATTTTCCATCAGACCATGATTGGTAAAATGGATGTTTCAATAAACTTCGTTCTTCAATCATTTCATCAATTTTTTTAACTAAATTCATAATTCATCTGCAAATTTGCCAGTAAAAAAATCTTTGTGGTTTACAAAAGATTTTATGGTCAAAATACAGAACTTTTTTGGGTTCCAGTGGTGTAGACCGGTCAAGCATTTTGCCCTTTCAAGGCAAAGATCCCGGGTTCAAAATCAAATGATGAAAATCCCGGCTGGAGCACCAAGATTTATTTACTTATGGGAAAATTTTTTCATTATACTATCTTGGACAGAAAAAATATCGAGGTCAATCCTTTACTTGAAACATATGGAGAATATATCAAAAAGATAGATCAAGCTTTAGATAAAGAATTATCATTATATTCAGAATCAGAATTTATCGAGCCTCTCAAGTATTCATTAGATGGAGGAAAAAGAATAAGACCAATTATTTTGACTTTGGCTGCTGAAAGTGTGGGTAAAATCGATGATAATACATTTGCAGCATCTTGTGCTGTCGAATTCTTACACATGGAATCAATCATCCATGACGATATTATAGATAATGAAACTATGAGAAGACAAAAAGATCCGTTTCATATTAAATTTGGATATAATACAAGTGTTTTAACTGGTGATTTTGTTTTAGGATTGATTCTTGCAATATCTTCGAGATTAGATAATGCAAGAATTACAAAAGATTTGGCTTCAACTGCAATGTTAATGAGTGAAGGNGAAATGATTGAAAATAGATTAGAGNCAAGTGAGGATGTTACATTTGATGATTATCTAANAGTTATAGAATACAAAACAGCAACAGCATTTGAAGTGGCAGCAAGAGCAGGTGCAATTATTGCAGGAGGAACTGAAGAGCAAATTGAATCATTAACAAAATATGGAATAAANCTTGGAATTGCATATCAAATAAGAGATGATTTGTTTGATTGGAAAAATGAAGATAAATTATTCAATATCTTGATTAAGAAAAGTTCGGANCCAAGAGATGTATTCNATAAAATGGAAGAATTGTTAAAAGAATATGCNGAAAAAGCAAGAGNAGGNTTAAGAGGAATTCCAGATANTGATGCTAAAATAAATTTAGAAAATTTAATTAAATTTACTTCATTTAAGGCATAAGACCTAAACTAAAAACNGGAGTTGCAAATTCTACAAATTTCATTATTGGTTCTGGATATACACCAAATCCTATCAAGAAAATCGTTGCAGTAATCATTACAGCAATAATTGATTTTGGTTCTTTAACTCTCTTTTCTGTTTCNCCTTCAAAGTACATCTTTCTCGTAATCCAACCATAGTAAGCAAGAGATAATGCACTGTTTAAGACNCCAGCTATTGCAAGCCATGGTGCCCACCAAATTACAGAACCAGCATCTAATGCACCACCAAATAACATCAACTTACTCCANAATCCTGCAAGTGGAGGAACACCAGCCAATGCAAATAATGAGATTACCAAAGCAAGAGCAGTAATNGGCATTCTTCTTCCAAGNCCCTTNAGTTTATCAATATGAGTAACAGCAAGAGTTGTTACAATTCCTGCAATTGCAATAAANGCCATGCCTTTCATCACTGCNTGGTTCAGAATATGATACAAAGAACCTTGCAAACCAAGTGAACTATGAGGNGCAATTGCAAGACCAATCANAATGTATCCAGCATGTGCAATACTAGAATACGCCAACATTCTAGAAAGATTCTTTTGCATTATTGCAGCAANATTACCAATAGTCATTGTCATAACNGCAAGAATTCCTAAAGCTANAGTCCAATCAAGATGTAAAACAACCATTCCAAGAATTACAATTCTAATCGTTGCAGCAAATCCAGCNTTCTTAGTAGCTGCTGCAAGTAATGCTGTGATTGGAGGTGGTGCACCTTCATATGTATCAGGAAGCCATTGATGGAAAGGTACAAGTCCCATCTTGAATCCAAATCCTGCAATAAACATTCCAACTGAAAGTAACGCAAGAGGCAATAGTGAAGGATCAAGTGTGGAATATCCTTGAATTACTTCTCCAATATTTGTAGANCCAGTTAATCCATATGAAATTGAAATTCCGTAAACTATGATTGCAGATGATAATGCACCAAACAAGAAATACTTTAGAGCAGCCTCATTTGAGCTTGGATTCTTTTTCATAAATCCAACTAAAACATATGTTGGAATACTCATTAATTCCCATGCAACAAACAACATTACCAGATCAGTAGAATATGCTACTAGCACCATACCAATGGTTGCAAGTAAAATTAGTGAATAGTAAACAGCAGGAGAATTATGTTTTCTCATATAATTAAAAGAGCCAACAGTAGTAAACAGAGCAACAATTAGCATTGCAATTGCAAATAATCCACCAAAGGCATCATCTACAATTACATCTTCAGAAAAAAGAGCAGCTGGTGCTACGTTTTCACTTAAGAATTGATAGCCAACATAACCCATTGATACAATTAGTGCTGCAAATGCAATCACGGCATAAAATGAGTTAGAACCTTTTTCTTTTCTTNCAATACTAATGATTGGNAGNAGAATACCAACAGTTCCTAAAATTGCAATTAATACTAATGGGGTTGAAGTAATTTCTAACATCTCATATCACCTACATCAANAATATCAAAACTACGAATAGTAGTCCTGCTCCAAATACGAATAGATATGATTGGGATACACCAGTNTGGGTTCCTTGTACAACTTTTGCGCTCCATCCAATTGCTTTCTGGAATCCATCATTCATACCATAATCTATAGCTGTCCTTTCAAAGTATCTGAATACACCTCTTGCCAACCACAATGGTGCTGCAACAAAGCACCAATACACCATAGCATTAAGGTACCATCTGTTTAAGAGAAGTTTATGAAATGANTAAAATACAATATTAGAGTTTACAACCTTTACAGGATCAACCCATCTACCAATATAGAAAATATAACCTAATCCTGCTCCTATCGCNAATGCTATCAATGATGAACCAAGTGCAACTGGATTAAGTCCNTGTAAGAATCCTGGTAGAATTGATGGTTCATTTGCAACATGTGNAGAATGAATGCCATAAGAATGGTCAAGATACTCTACAAACGTATGATGAAGTCCTTCTTCAGCAGATAATCCAATTAAACCAATTCCAATAGTTAGAACAGCAAGAATTCCATATGGAATCCACATTGACAATGATGCTTCATGNACATGATGTCCTTCTTCTTCCATCTTTTCAATATGTTTACTCTTATTTCCAAAGAAGACCAACCCCATCATTCTCATAGTATAGAAAGCAGTGATGACTGCAGTTAGAACAGCAATAATGTATAATGGCAATGCCCATTCATTTCCAGATTCATAAACAGCAGCAAANATTGCATCCTTACTCCAGAANCCTGTTGTGATAAATGGAGCNCCCATTAAACCAAGACCAGCTGCCCACATGAATGCATAAGTTTTCTTCATNGTCTTTCGTAGACCTCCCATATCNGTCATAAATCTAGAACCAACAGTATGCAATATNGCACCAGCTGCCATGAACAATGAAGCTTTGAACATTGCGTGAGAAATTAAATGGAAGAATCCGGCAGTATANCCATCAACATATTGATAAGATAATCCTGCAATACCTAATGCCATCATCATNTAACCAATTTGAGAACCAGTTGAATAAGCAAGAACTTTCTTAATTTCAGGATTGACCATTGCTTGNGTTGCNAATAATAATGCAGTAATTGCACCAACCCATGCAATAATCTCAAAGAATTGATCTGCAAGAATTCCTGCGGCTCCTAATGCAAATACAAGNGGTCCTAGTCTTGCAACTAAGAATACACCTGCCTTGACCATTGTTGCTGCNTGAATCAATGCAGATACAGCAGTAGGNCCAGTCATTGCTTCTAACAGCCATTCGTTTAATGGGAATTGTGCAGACTTTCCCATTGCACCACCAAAAAGTAAAACAAATGCAGGAACTAAAAGTCCTTGAGCAGACATTGCAGTTGCCCATGAAGTATCTCCTAACAATTCTTTAAATCCAAAAGTTCCTGCAAACAAAAATATCAAAAGCATACCTGCAATCATCATCACATCACCAACTTTTGTCATGATGAATGCCTTCATACCAGCATGAGTTGGNGAATAGTAATCTAACATTCCAAGAACGGTTCGTCCTTCAACACCAACATGATCTTTCTTCTTATCACGATACCAAAANCTAATCAATGCATACGACGCAAGTCCTACACCTTCCCAACCAAAGAATACTTGAAGTAAATTATCAGATAATACAATTAATTGCATGGAGCCAATAAAGAACATCATCCAGAACCAGAATCNTGNAATATCTTTATCNCCTTTCATGTATCCTGTACTGTAAATCATAATGAGGAATGAAATCCAACCAACAACATTGGCCATTATAATTGAAAGTGGATCTGCTAATACNCCNCCCTTTAGACCAAGTGACTCTATCCACGTTATTTGATGATGTAATTCAGCTGCCTCAAGAGCTACTGGAATCATTGTGGCTGCAGATACAGCACTCATTAATGCAAATGCTACTGCAACATATCCTGTTGCATGTTTTGATAATTTTCCAATNCCNGGAATAATCATAGCTGCTNCAAATGGAAGAATCCAAACTAACCAAGCACTTGTTGTTCCAATTTCAAATCCCATTAACTCAGTTACCATATTCTAAACCCCCAACACTCCATTCATGTACGGAATAATTGTTTTGTAAAATATGTCAGGATAAATTCCTACTACAATAGAAAATCCTGCCAACACCATCATTGGTGCAGTCATGTACCAACTTCCTTCTTTTACATTTTCAAGATGTTCAGGTGTTTTTCCAAAGAAAATACGTTTTAGCATCCATAGAAGATAAGACATTGTAAGAACAGTTGCGACAAGACCTAAACCAAATCCTACTGCTCTTAGTGTAGAACCTTCTTCAAGTGCAGTTTGTAATGCACCTGCAAAGAGAATCCATTCACCCATAAAACCACTGGTTGGAGGTATTCCCATTATTGTCAAGGCACCTATTACTGCACATACTGCTGTAATTGGCATCTTTCCAGCTAATCCTCCAAGTTTTGAAAGACTTCTAGTTCCAACTTTAACAATTATAATTCCTGCCATCATGAAGAGAATTCCTTTTCCAATGGCATGTGTTACATACATCATCTCAGCTCCTGCAAGACCAAGTGCAGACATTGAACCAATACCAAACAAAAGATAACCCATTTGGCTTATACTAGAATATGCAAGAAGACGTTTTATGTCATCTTGCATTAGNGCCATTGCACCACCATAAATCATNGTAACAAGTCCCCAAATGTAGAACCATATTGANAGATCAGCAAAGGTTGCAGGCAAAAATTCAACAATTANTCTAAAAATACCATAAGCACCAATTCCGATCATTGCCGGAGACAATAATGCACTAATTGGTGTTGGTGCAGCACCGTGAACATATGGAAGCCAAATGTGGAACATGAANACTGCTAGTTTTACACCAAGACCTAATGCAATTGCAACTGCAGAAATCATCGCAATNTCTTGAGGAATATCCGATTCGTGAATGTCTGCAAAGTCGAAACTTCCAACAGTCAAACCAATCATCAAAAAGCCNANCAGNAAAACAACTGCACCNGCATGAGTCCAAAACAAGAACATTAAACCAATCTTTCTTCTATTACCAGCNCCCCAAAGAGCAACTAANAAGAAACCAGGAATCAGCATGATTTCAAAAAATANAAAGAATTCAATNAGGTTTGTTGCAAGAACTGTTCCAAGCATTCCCATTGCAAAAAGAAGATAAAGTGCAAAGTAAAGTCCTGATTTTGCATTTACATAATTTGAAAGTGAAGAGGCTTCAACAATAGAAGTTTGTCCACTTGTAGATGNAGTAATATTTTGTTCTTCTTCAAANTGATGATGGAATATGTGAAGCATGTATGGTTTTGAATAAAGNACCAAGATTGTAGATANTACGTAAATGATTATTGCAAACGGTGATGCTAAACCATCCATCAACAAACCAAANTCACCAAATTGTGTTGTCCATGGATANTGTTCTTCCACAGTTCCAGAAAGTGCAGCATTAATTACAAGNATTGTAGTATAGAGTAAAACAGCAAATGTAAACCACATTGCAGGTGTCGGACCTAATTTTCTTCCAATGATATAAGCTACAGGTGCTANTAGCAGGGGCAGTATAACTGCCTGNAATAATGCATATTCCATTATCCTTTCAANCTCCTAAAGTCTGCAATATCGACATTTTGATACATCCTATANGCTACAATAATTAATGAAAGTCCAACTGCTACTTCAGCTGCNGCAATTGCAATCGAGAATAATGCTAAAGTTTGTCCACCNCTATGAGGTAAGAATCTACCAAATGCAACAAGGTTAAGATTTGCAGCATTAATTATAATTTCAACAGCAAATAACATTCGGATAAAATTACGCTTTACAGCTAAACCGTAAATTCCTATTCCTAATAGGGCAACTGAAACAAGTGTGAAATCAACTAGTTCGCTGGTCATTCTCCACATCCTCTCGTTTTGCCAATACTAATGCACCAGTAATAGAACCCGCTAAAATTAATCCCATTAAAATCAATGCAGGCCAGTAATAGATTACAAAGTCTGCACCAATATCTCTAAAATTAACTGGGGGTTCATCAGTTGTTATTGTTTTAATTCCAGAATCTAAGAAAACAGCGCCTAATGACACCATCACTACAAGCATCAATCCAATTCCTGCAAACTTTCTCCTCTTGTCTTCAATTTTTTTGAATATGAGTTCTCTTTTTACCAACATTACAGTAAATAATATCAAAACAGCAATAGAGCCAACATAAACTGCTAATTGGAACAATGCAACAAATGGTGCATCTAANAAGAAAAAGAAACCAGCAATTCCACCAAGAGTTCCCATCAAAGCAATAGAACCATAAATTAGTGATCTTAATTCAAGTGCNGCAATTGCTGAACCAATAGTAATTACTGTTAATGCTAAAAATGCTGCATCAGCCATGTGTNGCACCTCTNGAAGTTATTTGTATTTCACTATCCTGTGCAACGTANGGTTTTACCTGAAGTTGNGCAGGTGTATAGATTAATCCTTCTTTGGAAAATGAAGATAATTCATAATCATTTGTCATGTATAATGCATAAAATGGACATGCATCAACACANAGTCCACAAAAAACACATTTACCATAATCNATTTGAGGCATAATTGCTTTTTTATTTTGTTTTTGTTCTTCTGGAACTTTTACCATAGCAATTGCTTCAGCAACACCTTCACACGCAATAGAACATAATTGACAACCAGTACAATGATCATGAAATAACATATGACGTCCCTTTAATCCAGCAATTCCAACACCGGTTGAAGGATCAAATTGATATCCATCACCAACAAATTTTAGTTTCTCTTCAGGATAACGTAAAGTAAATCGCTTCATTGCCATATGTTTAATTCCAGAATTTAATGCACGAATAATTCCAGTTGCAGTTCCCATTATTGCAATCCTCCCGGTCCTAACACTCCAGCGTAAAGCAATCCCAGAGCAATAAAGATGTTAACGAAAGCAAGTCCAATTAGTTTAGTCCAACCTAGGTTCAACAATATGTCAACTCTAACTCTTGGGAATACACCTCTTGGTAAGATAATAAAGAAAATNACACCTACTGTTTTGAGAACAAACCATAGTGTTCCGTTAAGCATTTCTTGAGAAAATATTGGTAATCCAGGGACTTTGAGGGTTACAGGACCCATGGTAATGCCATCAGTGATTATTTCGGCAGGGAAAGGAGGTACAATTGATGGGCCATTCCAACCACCTAGAAACAATACAACAAACAATGCGGCAAACGCATAAAGTTTGAGATAAGTTCCCAATTGAACAAGACCATACATCATTCCAGAAAGTTCTGTTAACCATCCAGCTACAATTTCACTTTCAGCCTCNGGTAAATCAAATGGAATTCTTTCTAATTCTGCAAGCATTGTAATGAAAAAGACAATTGCACCTACNGGTAAAAATACTATCCATGGAAAACTAGATTGACTTGCTGCAATTTCAGATAANTTAAGAGTTCCAGTTAAAATTACAACTCCCAATAAAGACANNATTAATGGNATTTCAAATGATACCATTTGGAATAAAGCTCTAATTCCTCCAATGAAGGGGAACTTACTATTTGCAGACCATGCTGAAAGAATAGTNATAATTGGGAAAAATCCAATAACTGCAAATACCGCAATCAAACCTAAATCTACNTCTGCAACTACCCAACCTGGTGCAACTGGAATTAGTGCAACAAATGCTGCTGCAGCTCCGACAAAGATTACNGGTGCAGCCCAGAAAATTGGTTTATCAGCCTTTGCAGGAATTATAATTTCTTTAGAAATTAATTTTAGACCATCACCCATTAATTGTAAAATACCTTCAAGTTTTCCACAATAGAAAGGACCAACTCTTAATTGTAATTTTGCAAGCATCTTTCTTTCAACAAAAATTGTTCCAGCAGCTAACAATGCTGCAAAACCAAATCCTGGAAATGCCATTACTCTAAAAATATCAGTTTCCATAAAGGACTGAATTATAGGAAGAGTTCTAGTCGGATCTGCAATCCACGAAAGTGCCAAAAATGGTGTAAGTAGTTCACCNTGAATNACAGGCATTTCAATANAGAACAAAACCATNANNANNGCAGGAATNCCNANTANNTTTANAATNANNATNNNCCAGAAANCATNANCAAGTANTGATTTGATGAATTCACTTAGTTTGAATTTTGGTGCAATNACAGACATTTACCTATCTGCCTCCACTGGCCAATAATTGAGACTCCAATATACTGATGGCATGTTACCAAGTTTTTCTCCTTTGAGAAGNTATGGGAGTGCAATCAAATTTCTAAATGAAGGAACNCTTAGTTTTAGTCTATAAGGTTCCACTTTNCCATCAGAGACAATATAACAACCNAAAGAACCTCTACCAGATTCTACACGNTTGTATACAGTAGCTGCTCCTTTTGTTTTTGGATTTGGTTTTAATTTTGTTCTGACAGAACCAGACTTTGGCATTTTTTGTAGCGCTTGTCTAATAATATTACAACTTTCCATCATATCAAGCCATGGTATTCTAGATCTTGCATATGCATCACCNTCTTTCATTACATTAGTGTGAATATCTAATTCATCATAAACATCATAAGGTTCTTTGACTCTAAGATCATAATCAACTCCACTTGCACGAAGAACAGAACCAGTTGTTCCAAGTCTAATTGCATCTTNTCTAGANAAGACTCCAGTATNTGCAGTTCTTGAAATAAGAATTGGNTTATCATAAAANACTGCNGCGTATTCTTTGATACGTTTTTCGAAATAATTTACTTGACGTAAACANACATCTTCAAAGTTTGGAGGTAAATCATTTCGAACTCCACCTGGAATGAAATGAGCATGTGTAACTCTTGCACCANTCATTTTTTCCATAAGATCAATTAAAAATTCTCGATCACCTGCAGGCCACATAAACATTGTAGAATGGCCTAAGAAAATTCCATAAATTGCAAGCCAATACATGATATAGATACATCTGTTAAGTTCTGATGCAATAACTCGAATATACTTTGCACGTTCAGGAACTTCAATTCCTAAAAGTTCTTCANCCCCTAGAACATAAGGATAAAGAACATTACATGAATCATGAATAACTGGTCTTTCTAAGTGTGGAATATTTGTGATNTAGTTTCTATATTCTGCCATTTTTTCTTCCCCACGATGAACATATCCTGGATCTGGATCACATGCAACAATATAATCACCATCAATCTGGACAACAATTCTCATGTGACCAGAACCTGGATGTTGTGGTCCAACATTCAGAGTCATAATTCGTTCATCAACTTTTTGGAGTGCTAATCCTGGCATTATTTCAGTCATATCTATCGTCCTCGCGTATCAAAGTCCTTTCTAAGNGGAGGTAAATCNGCCCAATCTTCAGGTAGCAATAATCGTCTATTATCAGGATGTCCTTCAAAGAAAACACCAAACATTTCAAAAATTTCTCGTTCATGAAATTCAACACTGTAAAAAATATCTCTAAGAGTAGGAAGTTTAGTTGCATCTTTTCCAGGAATTGGGTTTTCTTCTCTTTGAGTTCTAGTAGCTAAAACAAGAACTTGTCTAGATAATGAAGAATCAGAATAAGAGCCTATATGATAAACAACTTCAATTTCTTTGTCTTGAGGGAANTCTACTCCAGAAACAGACTCAACATGATCAAAATTCATTTCATCACGAATGAATTCAGCAACATCATGTACATTCTCACTACCNACATTAATTCGGACTCTGTCTTCTTTAACAAAGGCAACCTCAACTTTATCACCAAACTTTTCAGTAATTTTATCAGANAGACCTTTCTCAAATTCNGGTAATTCAATTGGTTTTTCTTCAGGTTTTTTTGCAGGAGTTGGTTTNCCNTCAGATTTAACCTCTGCTGATGCGGTTTCAGTACTCATCATACAAACTTCCTAGCTTTCATCCTCTTGATTTTTTCTTGTAACAAAATACATCCTTGAATTAAAGTTTCAGGTCTAGGTGGACAACCNGGAACATAAACATCAACTGGAATCACTCCATCAATTCCTGGAAGTACATTGTATGAATCAAAATACAATCCTCCAGTAATTGCACANGCACCCATAGCAATTACATATTTTGGTTCTGGCATTTGATCATAAACTAATCTAAGACGTGGTGCCATTTTACGTGTGATAGTTCCTTGTACAACAACTAGATCACATTGTCTGAGTGAACCAAATGCTTCAATNATTCCAAATCTTTCAACATCATATCTTGGACTAGATGCTGCACCAAACTCTACACTGCAACATGCTGTTTCAATATGTACNGGCCATAAGGACCAAATTCTTCCCCAATTGATTGCATAACCTAATGGTTTATCAATTGCTTTTTCTAAAATATCCCCTAANTTACCTACAAAGACATTTGCATTTTCNGGAGTAATCAAATCTTTAAGCAATATTTCTCATCTCCTTGAAAATATTTTGTACATAAATAACTACCAAATTCTTCTNCTCCCTGATTGGTACAATGCAAATGCCATTGCTCCAAACATAATTGCTAAGAANCCCATCATCGGTAAAGTTGCACTCTTTGGAAGTTCTAAAATAGCACTACCCCATGCATANAGAAAAATCGCCATTACATCAAAAACAACAAACATCAGAATATACGGATAATACTGCATCATGAAATGGGTTCTTCCTTCACCAGATGGNACTTGACCACATTCCATTGGTAANAATTTCACAGGATTACTTCGTTTTCTAGGAGAAATCATTCTGGAAATAAGTAATGCGGGNGCCATTGCTGCTACGGCAAAGCCAAACATCAATACAACGGTACTATAATTGCCCGCTAGTTCCCCGACCAATTTAGCTTTTCACCCTGATTTTTGTATAAAAAGCTATGCCTCATTGTTTCGATCTAATTTTGAAAAAGANCATTTTTCTAAAGTACTTTATAGAACATTAANANNAANCATNCATGTCTTTAAACATTGGAGATATTGCTCCTGATTTTGAACTTCCNGATACAGAATTGAANTTGAGGACTNTGGANGAATTCAAAGGAGGAAAAATTGTTTTGTCNTTCATAGTTGCNGCTAGTTCNCCAGTGTGTGAAGCAGAATTATGNANATTTAGAGANTCTTGGCAAGAGATCTCAGATCTAGGNGCACAAGTTGTTGCTATTAGTAATGATGGTCCATTTGCAAACAAAGCGTTTGCAGAAAAAAATAANTTCAATTTTCCACTTTTAGGAGATTANAGTAGTAAAACAATTAGAGATTATGATATTTTGTTAAAAGATCTGCTTCACATCAAANANTATAATGCTGCAAAACGNTCTGTGTTNATAATTATGGAAGATGGNAAAATTGGTTACAANTGGATTTCAGAAGATCCTCTAAAAGAGCCAAATTATGAAGAAATTAAAAATTTCTTAAAAGAGTAAAAAATTTCGTTTTTATTCTATATCGGCTATTACGTCGCCTTTTGCAACAGTTCCAGTTTCTTTAACTTTGATAGANTTAACAACACCATCTTTGTGTGCTTTAACTGCAACTTGCATCTTCATAGATTCTAAAGTACAAACAACATCACCNTTCTTAACAGAATCACCATCAACTACTGCAATAGATACAACTTTTCCAGGAATTTGACTCTTCAAAGATANTTGAGCATTTCCAGAACCGCTTCCACCAGAATTTTTGTAAACTATTTTATCAAAATGAGAGTGNAAGCTAAGAGTTATCGGAACATTGTCAATCACAATATTCATTTCATTAGTAGACTGTTCAAGATATTTTGCTTTATGATATTTTTGATCTAAAATAAATTCAATACCTTTTGAATCCATNTTTAGAATTTTTAATTGGTGTTCATCATCATTTATNTTAATTGTGTAATCATTGTTACCTAAGTTTTCTATTACCCTTCCATCAAATGANTTTTCAATATCTTGAATCTTGTAATCCATNNATCATCAATCCAGTTTATTTTTCCAGTTAGAATTATTTNCAACATTGTTTTGTATACGACTTTTAAANTATTCAGAATGAATTATTGCTGCAGCCAAAGCAGCTTCACTTTTATCTTCTTTTTCTTTCTTAAGATCTTCAGTNAATCTATCAATCATATCATNACGTTTTAGAAAATCAGTTGANAGATTACCATTTTTGTATTCATCAGAATTTAGTATTGTTTTGTAAAGAGGGATTGATGTTTCNACACCTTGAATGTAAAAATCATTTAATGCAGAAAGCATTCTAGTTCGNGATTCNTCAAATGTTTGGCCCCATGTAACAAGTTTTGCCATAAGTGAGTCATAGAATGGAGATACAGTACATCCAGNATATAGATAAGTATCACATCTAACACTAGGTCCTGCAGGGATTGTAACATCTGGAACAGGNCCAGTAGAAGGNGCAAAGTCTAAGAATGTATCTTCAGCATTAATTCTACATTCTATTGCATAACCATTCATTTTCAAATCACTTTGTTTGAATGGGATTGGTTCTCCATTTGCAATATCTAATTGTAATTTTACCAAATCTAATCCAGAAACAAATTCGGTAATTGGATGTTCTACTTGTAATCTTGCATTAATTTCAATAAAATANAATTCTCCANTATCTGCTCTNAAAAATTCAGCAGTGCCTAAATTAGTATANCCAACNGCATCTGCNGCATTACAAACAATTTCACCTATACGTGCTCTTGTTTCTTCATCAACAATTGGTGAAGGTGTTTGTTCGATTAGTTTTTGATTACGTCTTTGAATNGAGCATTCTCTTTCAAAGATATGAACNGTATTTCCATGAGTGTCTCTNGCAAATTGATATTCAATGTGTCGTGTTTTTTCCAGATATTTTTCTACAAGAATTGCAGACTTNCCTACAGCTGCAATTGATTCACCAGTTACAGATTCATAACCTTCANGTAATTCTTTATNANTATTCACAATTCTAATTCCTCTACCNCCACCACCATAAACGGATTTTAACATAACAGGGTAGCCAATATCATTTGCAATTTTTTCTGCATCATCAGCATCTTTTACCAAATCAGGACTTCCAGGAACTGTTGGAACTTTTGCTTTAAGCATTGCATCTTTACATCTCATTTTGTCACCACANAGATTCATTGAATCTGCAGATGGACCNATAAAAGTAATTTTATTTTTTTCACATAATCTTGCAAAATCATCATTTTCAGAAAGAAATCCATAACCTGGATGGACAGCATCAGNACCTGATGANAGCATNACATCAAGAATTTTTTCTTGNTTAAGATATGATTTTGCAGGNGCAGCTTCNCCAATATGATATGCTTCAGTTGCTTGTTTAACATGCATTGAATTAGTATCTTCATCAGAATAAACTGCAACNGTTTTAATTCCAAGTGCTTTACANGTTCGAATAACACGCAAAGCAATTTCTCCTCTATTTGCAATTAGTACTTTTTCAATCATCTTCAATCACAAATTGATATTTCCNTGTTTTCTNGGTAGTTGTTTNTCTCTTTTGTTTACAAGCATTTGTANTGCTTTAATCAACATNGGTCTTGTTTCAGCAGGATCAATTACATTATCNATAGTTCCATGAGAAGCTGCAACGTAAGGATTTTCAAATTTTTCTGCAAATTCATCAATNAATTGTTTTTTGAGAGTCTCAGCATCATCTGCAGCATTTAGATCTTTTCGNTACATGATTTTCACAGCTGCNTCTCCACCCAAAACTGCACANCGAGCAGTNGGCCATGCATAATTAATATCNGTTCTTAGATTTTTACTTCCCATAGCAATGTATGCACCACCATAAGCTTTTCCAATTACTAAAGTAATTCTTGGAACAGTAGCTTCACAATATGCATACAANAATTTACTTCCATGTCTAATAATNCCATTGTGTTCTTGATTAGAACCTGGCATGTAACCAGGAGTATCAACGAGAGTAACTANGGNGATGTTAAATGAATCACAAAATCGGATAAAACGTGCNGCTTTATTTGAAGAATCAATATCAAGTGCTCCTGCAAGATGCATNGGATTATTTGCAATNATTCCTACAACTTGTCCATTCATTCTTCCATAACCTACAACAATATTTGGTGCAAACAATTCATGCACTTCAAAGAATTCATGATTATCAACAATTGAATTGATAATTTCCTTCATATCATAAGGTTGTAAAGGATTTTCAGGAATTACATTGATGAGGTTATGATCTAATCNGTTTGGATCATCATCAGTGATAGTTTTAGGAGGTTCTTCGGTATTNTTTTGTGGAAGAAATGAAATTAATTTTTTGATATAATCCATGCACTCGTATTCATTTTGTGCAACAAAATGTGCAACACCACTTTTTGAACCATGNGTCATTGCNCCTCCAAGTTCATCAAATGAAATTTCTTCACCCAATACNGTCTTTACTACATCAGGTCCTGTTACAAACATNGTTCCAACTTTTTCTACCATAATCACAAAATCAGTCATTGCCGGAGAATAAACAGAACCACCAGCTGATGGTCCAATACTTGCAGTAATCTGAGGGATTACACCAGAAGCTAATTGGTTATGATAAAAAATATCTGCAAATCCGTCAAGACTCATTATTCCTTCTTGAATTCTAGCACCACCNGAATCCATAATTCCAATAATTGGACATCCAGTTTTGACTGCATGATCCATTAGTTTAGTGATTTTTTTAGCACCCATCTGGCTTAATGTTCCACCAAGAATAGTAAAATCATAAGCGAAAACAAAGATTTGTCTTCCNTCAACATTTCCATAACCACCTATAACGCCATCTGTGAAGAATTTTTTTTTCTGCATATCATATTCGTGGTAATGATGGGTNGTAAGCGGATCAATTTCAGTAAAAGTTCCTTCATCAAGTAAGAGATCAATTCTTTCACGTGCAGTTAGCTTNCCTTTNTCGTGTTGTGCTTTGATCCTATCTTGACCGCCTCCTTGTAAGGCTATTTTGTTGTTCATACTAGATTTTTCAATCTTTTCAGAATGCATAACAGTAACCTAAAGCATAATGGTTTCCTATATTAATTTAGTTTGAATATTTAAGAAAATCAAATTTTTATAATTATTCTGAAATCAATGTAATTTTTTAGAGGTNAGNAGTTTAAAATTGGGAATTTCTTATTTGATGATAATTGATAGGAGTTGAAAGCATTTTTTTCTTCACTNCATTTCTTACATATACACAATTGAGATACATTTGAAATATCACAATTTTCTTGAAATTCACATTGGGGACAACCAGCAGAAGCCCCNCANACAATACATCGTAGTTCATTGATTTGGGCACATTTTTCATGTTTTACTCCTAATCCTTTGGCCCATAATCCAATTTCATTAACTGAAATTTTTTCATTACANANTATACAANTTCCAGGGAATTTCATAGGAATNTTTCTCCAACTCATGATATTTGATCCATTTCCTTTTCAATGATATCTCCAAAAGTTTCTTGTAATTCTAATTCAAGTGTTTTATTTTTTATGCAAAATAAAACATAAGGTAAACCAATTGCAACAAATGCACTAGATGATAAATGTAATTTTTTTGCCATTATTGATGATAATGATTTAAGTTTTGCACCATCCCAACGAATTCTGTTGAGTAATGGCCANGATAAATTGTATTTAGAATATCTAATTCTATCATCATTTTGATATAGTGTAATCAAAATATCATTTAGATATCGTAACAGTCTCCAGTTTTGAGTTTTCATAATTTTACCATATAACATATCAGCCTTTGAAATAATTTTTAGGTATTTTGCCAATGTAGNATTGTCTAAATCACTTGTAATAATGCTTGAATAAAATGCATTAATTTTTTCTCTAGGATCAATTTGCATAGAATACAAAACAACTCTTGCTTCTTCAATAGAATTNGATTTAAAGAATGCATTAACACCGTCTTCAACATTGATTTTTTCAAAAGAATTTTCAGTTTGTGGATTAAATCCAGTTACGAAAGATTGAGTAAGATTAATCATTGANCTAATATCTCCACGAGATTTATCAATTACTTTTATCAAAGAACCAGGACTTAATTTTGCATTTTCCTTTTTTAAAATATTTTCAAGATATACTCTCAATAAACGAGGTGGAATTTTTTTGAAAGAAATTGTTTTAACAACTTTTTTTATATTTTTCATTTTCTCTAAGGCATCATTATTTGCAGCTAAAACAATTGGTACTGTGGGTTCTTTTAGAATATCAACGAGTGCTGCAGCACCTCCATAATCTCCACGTCCATGGATTCCATCTACTTCATCTACAAAAATCATAGGCGTTCCTAAAACACTCACATTTCCTAACACAGGAGTCAAAATTTCATTTATTCTTGATTTACTTCTTACATCACTTGCATTAAGTCCAATCATATCATATCCAAATTGTTTNGCCACAAGAAAAGCAATTGTTGTTTTTCCANTTCCAGGAGGTCCAACTAAAAGAAGAGGTTTTGTNCCTTTTTTCCATTTTGCAAACCANTCCATAATGGCNGCACGTGGTTCTTCATTTCCCACCATATNAGAAATAATTNNGGGTCGNTATTTTTCAGACCACATCAATTTAATCACCTAGNAGGGAGATTTTGATTCAAATCTGACCAAATATTTGCTTGTTGTAATTTCTTATACCAAAATTGATTATAGTGTTCAACTGTAAGGAATAAGAATTCCAGGAATTTTCTATGTGAGAAATCATCNGGTAGTTTTTCAAGAGCTGATCTAGCATCACTAAGATATNATTCACTACGTTTCATTGTTTCTTCAAATCCACTTTTTGCATCATTCATTTTCAAAGAATAGAANAANGGCCAAGATGGAATTTTTGCAGCTTTATCTCTGATNCTATCTTCGATTTCATTACCACATCCGACACATTCAGCTGCTTTTGCCATTCCAATGTAAAAGATATCAGCTAAAGGTGCACGAGCTAATGCCATATTTCTACCGGCAGTACCCATTACAGAGCGATATTTTTTGTAACTTTCAACTAATTCTTCTTCTGTAATTGATGTNGGTTTATCTTTTAATTTTGTATCAAGATATTGTCCAATTCTTGCTTGTTTGAATCCTTCTTCAAATTCTTTTAGTACNTCCTCNCCACCTTTTGAAATTTTTTCTCTGGCCAGTTTTAGAATATACGGATTCATCAATTTGTAATCATCCAAATATTCNAAGTCTTCATCTTTGTCAACAATTCTNTCCATNGGTTCACTAAGATCAATTGCAATGATATGACCATCTACAATATCTTGTCGCATCATAGTATTTTTGTCATCTTTAAAATAATCTGTAGATGCATCAAAAAGACCATTAAATACAGGGAATGTCATTTTTACAAAATTTGAATTTAAGATTCTAAGAACTCGGNCATGTANAGTATCAAANTCTTGCAACTTAGATTTGATAGGTCCAATTTCAGAAGCATTTAGAATAATTTCTGTAGAACCTACTTCTTCTGCAAATTTTTGTTGTGTTGTNTTAGGNGATTCATCAGNATTTATTTGATCAAATAGATTTTTTGCAAATCTTTTAGCAAATTCAGGAAATGTATTTTCTGCTTCTTCTTTATAATGATTAAANTGTTTGAATCCTTTTGATTTGAATAGACCTTGTTTGATAATTTGTTTTCCNGGTTTAGTTCCCATTAANGCATTTTTACTAAAAATTGATTCATCTTTTCCGCTCATAACCAGAAATCTTNTTTCTTGTTATTTATGCTTTCAAGAAAAATATTTTTCACTTAAATTACGATGAATTANAAAAAGNATTATGGAGATAATTGANATTCTTCGTGAAGCTTCAAACAGAATTTNTGAAAACATCAAAGATATTGCAGGAACTGAACATGCTGCAGGNGATTTTGGAATTGGTGCAGGAGGAGATGTTTCTAGAAACATNGACATTNTTGCAGAGAAAGCAGTTNTNGACTATTTCAAAGAGATAAATTTTGATTGTGTTNTTTTAGGTGAAGAATGTGGAAGNGTAGAATTATCGAACAAACCAAAAGGGTTTGTANTTATGGATGCAATTGATGGTTCAGCTAATGCAGTACGAGGAGTTCCATTTTTTTGTAGTTCGTTAGCATTTGCAACTGAAAATAAACTCAGNTCCATAACAGATGGAGTCATTACNAATCTTTCAACTGGAGAAATGTATTGGGCTTCAAAAAATAAAGGNTCATTTTTCAATAANGAAAAAATCAGAGTTCATGATAAAGAACCAATCTANAAAATTATTGGNATTAATACATCAGGTGCATCAATGGANTTATTAAAAAAATTAGATCCAATTTNTAAAAATCATGAACATACTAGGCATTTTGGTGCTAATGCTTTAGAGATGGCATTATTTGCTAGAGGATTAATGGATATTTTTATCGATTTAAGAGANAAAATTAGAATACAGGATATTGCTGCAGGATATCTAATTGTTAAAGAAGCAGGNGGAATATTGGTAGATNGAGAACTTANTCCATTAGATGCTGATCTCAGTTATNCCACAAGGGTNTCTTTTATTGCAGCTGCAAACCAAAAAATTCTTGATGAGATAGTATCACAGATCNATTAAACANTGAGNAATTCATAAGAGAAATATATTTAACCAAAGTCAGGAAAAAACTTCTAGTATGGTTACTGAAACAAAAGCNAAAGTCATTTACAGAGAATTNCTAAAAGAAGATCTTGTAGTCATACGTTTACTACCAGAAACNGGAATGCCAGAATATNANACNGGNCAATTTTTAACAATTGGTCTCCCAATNCCTGCAGAAAAAAAAATNGTNAGNAGNGCATATTCTATTGCATCTCATGCNGAAAATAGAGATTATTTTGAATTTGTAATTAGATGGGTAAGAAAACCACTTCCAGGNCGTGTAACAACAGAATTATTCTATTCAAGTGTAGGTGANGAAGTATATCTTGGNGATCCAAGCGGAACTGCATTACAAATTAGTGATACGTTACATAACGGAGAAGAAGATAATAGAAGAGTAATTTGTGTTGGCGGAGGAACCGGATTAGCACCATTNGTTGCATTTGCAAANCANTTCCACGATACAAATGATAAAAGAGAAGTTGTTGTTTTACATGGTGCCAGTTATGTNGATGAATTAAGTTACAAACGACTATTGACNGATTTTGAAGATGAAAGTGAAAAAAGAGGAAGAGACAAATGGAATTTCAGATATAGAGCTGCAATCAGTAGACCAAAAGAATTTTTCAATAGATCTTGGAANGGTCATGTAGGTAGGGTTGAGTCATTTTTCAAGGCAGATAAAAAAACAGGNNTATCACCAATAGATGANATGGTTGGTGAAGAAATNACTCCAGAAAATTCAATNATTTACATTTGTGGATATCAAGGNACAATTGATGGAGTTATTGATTCAACGNCTTCAAGAGGTTTTGTTACAGAACATGAAAAAAAGCNTGATGGAAGTTTTGGAATTAAATTCGAATCATACGGATAAAAGAATTATCAATTAATTTTATTAAAAATNAGTCTTAAAAAACAAGATCTCCTGTGGATTTTTATATTGATAGNATTTTTTCAAATATATGGCAAACCTCAAATGCAGAGACTATGGTTTTGAATGTGNTTTTGTGGCAGATGGGGAAATGGAATCTGTAATTGTNNGTTTTAGAGATCATACTGAAGAAGAACATGGAATTGACTACTCAAAAGAAGCAATTTTACAATTTCTTCTAAGAAAACAAGGACTATAAAATAATCAAGAATCGAATCTTGTCATTCTAATTGATAAAATTGGAAGTTCTTTNTCAATTATCTTTTCAACTGCAGGGACAATNCCAGTTCTTGCTTTAACACTTTCTTCANAAATCTCGAAAACTTGATCTCTGAACAATAATTTTATTCCAGGAAGAGCAGTAACTCCTTCGTCAACAGTCCTAGGTTCAGATAAATCTAAAATCAGGGTGCCTTTNTTCTTATCCTCCATAATTAATCTAATTCTTTCAAATGTGATTAAGAANTAATCAGACGTGGTTGCAACTAAAATTATATCATATTTATCAAAACGNGTCAAGACATCATCAAAACCAAGAGGATTGCCACCTAAAATAGTAGTAAATCCAGTAGCNCGTTCAAGAGATCTGCTTGNAACATCAAATGGNATTTCTTTNTTATTCAAAGTTTTTGCAATCATAGCTGCTNATTCTCCAGTTCCAATTAACAAAACTTTTTTCTTTGAATCAAGCCCTGCTTTTTCATCTACAAGTTTTATTGTTATNTCACCAAGAGAAACAACATCATTTGAAATTCCNGTAGTATCNCTCATTCTTGTAGATAATCTAAGTACACTTTCAAATAATTTATTTAAAATTTTTCCTGAAGTCTCTTCATTCTTAGCATTTTCTAATGCCTCAACAATTTCATCAGATATTTCTTGTTTTCCAACAACTACAGAATCCAATCCTGATGCTAAACGTAATAAATGAAGATACACATCATCTCCCTTGTATACTTCAAGAGTTTGATCNAAATGATCAATATCAATTTGTTCTAAAGAAGATAAAGATACCCAAGTATCTTTAATTTGGTTTGATACAAGACCTTTTGCTTCATTTCTTCNNGTATCAGGAGAATCANNTGTTTCAATATTNCTNACTGTNAAAATTTCGACTCTNCTTGCAGTTTGAATAATAANACATTCATCAACTCCAGGAATTTTTTTGAATTCTTTACTAGCAGNTGTTACATCTTTAAAAGTAAATTTAGANAAAGTATGCAGAGGNACATTTTTGAAAGTTATTCGNGTGTTGGTTACATCAAATTTTACTTGGCTCATATCAATATCCATTATGCTTTAATTTTATCCCGTCCACCTTTTGCAGNTCGAAAAACATTCATNCCAATGTAAAAATTTTCATGTATTGATTCTAAATATTTAATTTCATTTTCAGTATTTCTAATTTCTTTTGCTGAACTATCTGAACTNTTTTTCAATTTTTCTAATTTTTGTTTTNTTTCTTCTAAAAAGGAACNTACACCTTGTTCATAATTNGATATTCCTTCAAATTCTGGACTAAGAACATGTTCTGGGACATATGCNGGAGTTTGATCACGTGGTTTTTCTGCTTTTCTCGTAAGGGATTCTTGTTCATCTGCTGTAAGAATTGGTCGAGGNAATCTGTCTTTCTTATCTAAGAAAAATTCAGGNTCTCCCATTTCACGTCTAAAAATTTGTTCACCTTTTCGTTTGAATGTATAATCAGGAGCTTTAGCAGTATCAGCTTTGACTTGNGCAGCTATTGCCTTGTATTCTACTTCAGCTGCTGCCTCTGCCTTTTNCTTTGCAATTTNNGCNTTTGCCATTGCTTCTCTTACTGCAGTTTCTGCATCTTCTGCAGCTCTTGCGGCTATTTCTGCTTCTGATGAAGCNCCAGANACAGTATCAATNATTTTAGAATCTGTAGAGGATTGNNTTAATTGAGAATCTTCAGAAGGTTTTGATTCTNCTTTAGANTNTTTTTTCTCTTCAGACATCAAAAATCTCTAAGATTGCCCGAATTTTAATATTTTTGTAATAGATTTCGTTCATTACTAGTTTTTTGGCCAAAATGGTCAAAATATNTTCCAANATACATAAAATAANTCANAATTACAGATTAAGAAAAATTATGGCGCCCTCGGCGGGATTTGAACACGCGTCTCAGCCGTGACAGGGCCGAATTCTAGACCGGGCTATACTACAAGGGCACAAGTAAACTAAATCAAATTGCCAGATTAAAAGTTTCTGGAATAGNAAAAAATTTGAAAAAGACTAAATTATACACGAAAAGTATTTTTCTTGAGGGTCTATGGCGCAGCCAGGTAGCGCACCGGACTTTTAATCCGGTTGTCAAGGGTCCGAATCCCTTTAGACCCGCTACTTTCTTTATTTTATTATTGATTCAACTTGTTTTGTAAAATCTTCAATTNAAGAATTGATTTTNTTCTCTCTTTTAGAAATTTTTANTCTATAATCATTAATTTTTTGAACTCGTTCAGAAATCATTCTTTTTTGNTCANCATAACCAGATGAACCATATGATTTTCTATCCCTTANAGACGAGACAACTGTAGTAGTAGAAATAATTTTTGAGACTATTTTTGAATCAACACTAGTTCCAACAACAGATTGTTTTATTTCCGATAATGTCAATTTGGAAATAGGCTTTTTTGATTNGTGTGCCAACTGAACTAAAATTCCAGAAATTTTATGNGTTGTTCTAAATGGAATTCCTTCTTGAACTAGTTTTTCTGCAATATCAAGTGCAATCAAATTACTTGNTTCTGTAACTTTNTTCATTTGTTTTTCATTTACTTTCAAGGTAAGAAGAATTGATTTTAAAATTANCAAAGCACTAATGGAAATTTTTGAAGTAGACCAAATAGAGGATTTTATTTGTTGTAAATCTCGTCCATAACCAGATGCTAAACCTTTGATAGTAGATAAGATTGCAGTTAAGTTTCCAATTACTTCAGCAGTTTTTCCTCTTGTCAATTCTAGAATGTCAGGGTTTTTCTTTTGTGGCATTACACTTGAAGGAGATGTAAATTCATCAGCAAGTTCAATAAAAGAAAATTCAGACGTTGACCAAAGAACAAAGTCTTCTGCAATTTTACTTAAATTAGTCATTAAAATTGAAATCATNGCAACATATTCTGCAACAAAATCACGTGTACTTGTTGCNTCAATAGAATTTTCTACAACATCATCAAACCCTAACATTTTTGCAGTNCTNTGTCTNTCAATTGGAATACTNGTTCCTCCAACAGGACCTGCACCAAGTGGACTTTTGTTTACTCTTTCAAATGTATCAAATAATCTTTCAAAATCTCTAGTTAGNGCATCAGCATGAGCTAAAAGATAGTGAGAGAATAAACCAGCTTGAGCTTGTTGTAGATGAGTGTATAATGGCATGATTGTTTTTTGATGGTTTTTAGCCACAGAAATAAGAGATTCTATAGTNTCCAAAAGACAATTACAGANTATGTTAATGTCATCTCTNATTTTCATCCTAATATCTAAAACAACTTGATCATTTCGTGATCTTGCAGTATGCATTTTTCCTCCACTTGCCATGCCAGCTTTTTTGATAACAAGGGATTCAATTAATTCATGAATATCTTCTGCACCAGATGATGAATNAAATTTTTCTTTTTTCAAATTCTCTAAAGCTACTAGGATTTTTTTTACATCATTTTTTGTTATTATATTATTTTGAAATAACATTAGAGTATGAGCTTGNCTACCAATAATATCATAAAGTGCNATTTCAGAATCATCATTAATTGATGAAACATAATCTAAAGTAACATCANTCAAATCAGNATCAAGACGTGAACGATACATTACATAAAGTTCTAGAATGGTTATATATAGCATCGACGCTTTTGCCCACATGAGTCAAGACATCAAACAGATGCGGGTAAAAATATTTGATGANTTATCAAAGATTGTAGATCCNGAAATTAANACATCAATTGTTGATNTAGAATTAATTGATGAAGTTGATATTAACGATAGTAATGTCAAAGTTGATTTACATCTTACAAGTCCATTCTGTCCAGCAGTATTTGGTTTTAANATATGTCAAGATGTTCACGATAATTTATTGAAAGTGGATGGAGTTGATGANGTTAAAGTGAATGTTTCAAATCATTTCATGGCAGAACAAATTAACAATCAAGTAAATAATAGCCCAAATCCAAAAAAATTAGGTTAGCTTCTAAAACCTAACATATACCCACGAAGGAATTGGATTCCCATAGCGGGATCAACTCCTTTTGGACATACTTGACTGCAAGAACCTGCAAAATGACATCTCCATATACCNTGAGATTCATCAATAATTTTTAATCTAGAGTCTTTTCCNTTGTCTCTGGTGTCAGCAACNTATCGATATGCTTGAGCTAATGCCTGNGGACCTACAAATGAAGANTCTGTTGCCATAGTAGGACATGCAGAATTACANAAACCACATTTAATACAATTTGCAAATTGAATNTACTGTTCTAATTCTTTAGGNGATTGTAAAAATTCTTTTTCATCAGATTCTAGTTCAGTATCGTCTCGAATAAGAAATGGTTTTATTTTTTGATGAGTATCAAATAATCTTTCAAATTTTACTGCCAAATCTCTAATTATTGGGAAATTATTCATTGGTTCAACGGTTANAANATTGGAATCTAATTCACTAATTTTTGTAAAACATGCTAGTCTAGGTTTTCCATTAATTTTCATTCCACATGAACCACAAGTAGCTTGTCTACAAGAATACCTAACTGCTACTGAATGATCAAAATGTTTTTTGACTTCGAGAATTGCTTCTAGAACAGTTGTCCATTTCTCATAAGGAACATTAAACTCCATGAATTTACTCGAGTCATCATGTTCAGGATTATATCTAGAAATTCTAAGTAACACAGAATTTGAAGGAGATACATGTGTTGATGTTTTTTCATCTGCAATGCTTGAAACTTGTGCCATGNCTATACCATCCCCATGTTAGTCATAATAATTGTTCTTGAACCATATGCTATTAATCCAATCATTGCAGCTAAGCAACCNTAAGAAACAGCTTTTTCATAAGTTCTTCCTTGTCGCAATTCTAATAAAATAACTCGCAATCCATTAAAACCATGAACTGCAAGTAAGATTAGAATCAACTCTAACATTACAGCATATGGAACGAGCTTATAATTTGCAAGTACATTTTCATATTCTAGTGATTCGGCAAATCCCTGAGTAAGTCGCATCAAAATATGAACAGCAACGAGTGCCACTGCAGCAAGAGCAGTCCCATAATGGATTTTCATAATTGTACTTTCTCTCATCTTATTCACCAAACATTACCGCTAATCCATACATTGTAGCAATTGCTGCAAGAAGGATTGCNGAATAAATTCCAATTTTNTGTCGATAGTTTTGTGATGCAGGCTCATATGGATAATCAGGTCTAGCAGGTTTTCCCACACCNATACCTCCATGNCCNAACATCACTCTAATTCCATTAACTGTATGAAATACACACATTGCAATAACAAGTGCCAAAAAGATGTGTCCTTCTGTAGTTTGAGTTAATTCAAGAAATTCATTCCATCCTACTTGTCCTCGTAAAATATTACTTGTTTCATAAATATGAGCAACAAAATATGCTAAAAGTCCNAATCCACTTAATCGCATTAACCAATATGCAACTCGCTCAATTCCATAACGAGTAGGATTGGCCATTCCNCCAATTCCTTCTTTATGTTCATCTCGAGTCATCTAATATTTTCTCTCCACTGGCNGATACTTAGTAATTGTTACAGGGTGNGTTTTCATAATTGGTNCATTCGGATCATAATAAGCAAGAGTATGATGTAAAAAGTTTGCATCATCACGTTTTGGGTAATCAGTTCTTGCATGTGCACCACGTGATTCCTTTCGATTAATTNCACCAAGTAAAACAATTTCAGCTACTCTAAACATTGAATCAAGTTCCATTACATTTGAAAAGTTAGTATTGTATTCCTTTGCCTTATCATCAACATGCTTCCAAGTTTTTACTTTTAATTCACGAATTTTCTTGAGACCTGCAACAAGATCAGTTTCATTTTTGTAGACATATGCTTTTTCATTCATTGTNTCAGTTAGTTCTTGTCTGATTTCATATGGATTAACATCNCCATTTCCTCTGAAAATTCCATCATAGATTCTTTTTTCTTCTGCGGNAACTAAATGNNGGGGCCAAGNATTTGATTGAGGATTTTTTTGGATATAATCTACAGCCTGTTCTCCAGTAATTTTNCCCCATACAATACATTCTGAAGTGGAATTTGCACCTAAACGATTTGAACCGTGAACNCTGTTACATGCTGCTTCACCTGCTGCCCAAACACCTTGAATTTCTGTTGCACCATCAATATCAGTATGAAGTCCACCCATCATGTAATGACANACGGGTCTAATATCGAGTAAATCTTTTGCAGGATCAATACCAGAAAATTTAATTGAGATTTCTCTAATTCCACCTAATTTTTCTTTAATCTTTTCATCACCAAGATGTCTCAAATCAAGCTTCATACAATCAACTCCAGTTTCATGTTTGAATCCACGACCTTCTTCAATTTCAGTCATAATTGATCTTGATACAATGTCACGNGGAGCTAATTCCATTTTACTTTNAGCATAAGTTTTCATAAATCGTTCACCTTTGTTGTTAAGCAAATAACCACCTTCACCTCTTGCACCTTCTGTNATCAAAATTCCAGAAGGTAAAATTCCAGTAGGATGAAATTGGACAAACTCCATATCTTTAAGTGCCATTCCTGCACGTAATCCCATATCCAGACCATCAGGTGTTGAAGAGAGTGCATAAGTTGAAAAACTATACAATCTTCCAGCNCCACCAGTTGCAATAATCAGAGCTTTTCCTTTTATCGTGTAAAATGTTCCAGAAGATAATTCAATTGCAGTNAGNCCCATGAATCGTTTTCCATCATGAATNATAGATGTTGCAAACCATTCGTTAAGATATTCAATATTTTCAAATTTTTGACATGTGTCATACAATGTTTGCATTTCAAAGAAACCAACTTTGTCTGATGCATAAGTCGCTCTTGGAAAACTATAACCTCCAAAATTCCTTTGATCAATTTTCCCATCAGGTCTTCTTGACCAAGGCATTCCCCAATGATCTAATTGATGAATTTCCTTTGGCATTTCAACACAAAGTTTTTCTGCAACATCTTGATCTGCAAGAAAATCACTACCTTTCACAGTATCATAAATATGAGATTCAATTGTATCACCTTCTTCCTCAAAAAGTACTGCAGCAGTTCCACCTTCAGCAGAGACTGAATGAGAACGCATAACTTGTACTTTAGAAACAACCCCAATTTTGAGATGAGGTCCTTTTTTAGCTGCAGCAATAGCAGCTCTTAATCCAGCAAGGCCAGAACCACAAATAATAAGATCAAATTCTATCGAATCAACCATTTTTCAGTCAAACTTGCTTTGGACGTGATAAATATGTAGTATTTGCTTGGAATGATCCCAATATTAAAATATATCACTAGCGATATTCATAGTAATGATTTCTGAGTGGTTTCAAAGAGTAGGAAGTTCAATTCCTAGAGGATTTTCAAGGTATTTCATTTTAGAATTATTGAAAGAAAAACCGTATACAGGTAAAGAGATTATCAATTATGCAGTTGAACAAAGTAATGGGATTTGGAAACCATCTCCAGGATTAATCTATCCATTATTAGGAAGGTTACTTGATGAAGGATTAATTGATGAAGCAGTAGATGGCAGATACCAGATAACGAAACAAGGGGTAGAAACTGCACAAGATGTAGACAAAGTGAATGATATTGTAAAAAAACAACTAGATGTTTTGTTTAGACTTGGAAATGTTGGAAGGTTTGTTGTGATGGATATGCTAGAAAAAATTTCGGCAATGGGGTCTATTCTAAGTTCAAATTTTGCTAACATGACAGAAGAAGAGACAAAAAAATACAGAGATTTTTTAGAATTAGAATTGAAAAAGATTCAAGAAAAAGATCTGGATAAAAATGGGAAAAAAATAAAGATCGATTAAAGAATGTCAATTAGATTTAGAAAAAATGTTTTTATGACATATACAAATTTTAATTAAAATCATAAATAATTCAAATTCAGAATACAATTATGAAAAATTTGAAATCTATGTTAAAATCAAAAAAACCTCTTGTCATTCCAGGTGTATATGATGCATTAGGAGCAAAGATTGCTCAAAAAGTAGGGTTTGATGCAATGTTCCAAACAGGTTATGGGACATCTGCAACTTTGTTTGGAATGCCGGACTATGGGTTTATTGGAGCAACAGAAACGGTAGACAATGCTAGACGTATTTGCAGATCAGTATCAGTTCCAGTTATTGTAGATTCAGACACGGGATATGGGAATGCATTAAGCGTATGGAAATTAGTAAAGGAATTAGAAGCAGCAGGAGCTTCAGGAATTTTTCTAGAAGATCAAAGATGGCCTAAAAGATGCGGGCATATGCAAGGAAAAGAAGTTATTCCACAGGAAGAATACACCGAGAAATTATCAGCTGCAATAGATGCACGAGAAAATAAAAACTTCATAATTGTTGCAAGAACAGATGCAAGAGCTACAGAAGGATTAGATGCTGCAATTGAAAGAGGGAAACAAAATAAAAAAACTGGTGCAGATGCAGTATTTGTAGAAGCACCAAGATCATTGGATGAAATGAAAAGAATTGGAAAGGAAATCAATGCACCATTAGTTGCAAATATGATTGAAGGTGGAGCTACACCATTGAATTCAGCTGACGTTTTAAATAAAATCGGATTCAAAATAATTCTTTATCCATTATCCGTATTGTATGCTAATACATTTGCAACTATGAATATTCTAAAAGAATTAAAAAAATCAGGAAATACAACAAAGTATAAACAAAAAGTAGTGAATTTTGATCAGTTTAATGATTTGGTTGAACTTTCAAAATTTAGAAGTATGGAGAGGAAGTATGAATTTTCAAAAAGGAAAAGAAAGAATTTGAAGTAAAGATCGTCTAATTATTTCTCTTTACTTGTATTTCTATTGTTGAAACATTTCTAGTTCTTCCGTCTTGTGACTCCAAAGATTCTGAGCCAATTGTAATATCTCCGATAGTGTATCCTGCATTTTCTGTTTTTCTTGCAATGATTTGAGCTACATCTACAGCACGACCTATGCTCATGCCTCTAGCTTTGATGTTGACGGTTGGTAAGTTTGCTAATTGAATTAGCGTTGATGTAACATATGCCATCAAGGGTTTCTTACCAATGAATACGGTGTCTCTTGTTTCGGTTGACATGGAAGTTTATGTATTTAAGGATAATTTAAAGCTAGAAGAGTTTTTTTAAATTTTACAAAACAAAATTGAAAAATTTTAACCGTTATTAACTAGAATTGAAGAAAATGATAAGAACTTGGAGAATATTTCAAAAATTTTAGAATCAGGGAGCAGTAAAGAAAAGATCAAGATTTTGGAGACTTTGGTGAAAATTGATGACCCAAAAATTTTAGAAAAAATAATTGTGAAATTAGATGATAATGATATTCAGGTTAGAGGGGAAGCATTTAGTTCATTAGTATTAAATGAAAATGAAATATCAAATTTTTTAATTAAAAATTTGAACTCTGCAAGTAAAAACATTAGAGGTTTTACATCACTGATATTAGCAAATAGAAATGAGAAATCTGCCATTGCAGAAATTATCAAACTTGTAAAAGATGAACGTTCAAGTGTAAGATCATGTGCAATTGGATCATTAGGATTTCTAAAAGCTTTTGAAGCAAAAGAAATTTTTATTCAATCACTTTTGGATTCAAATTTAGAAGTAAAAAAAAGTGCGCTCAAGGCAATAATTGATCTAGATATCAAGATTTCAGATGAGGCAGTGATTGAGATTTCCAAAGAAAAAGATCATGAAATTAAAAAACTAGTATCGAAATTAAAAAGATGAGTGGACCGGAAGGGATTTGAACCCTTGATCCGATGCATGCCATGCACCTATCCTACCAGACTAGACGACCGGCCCATATCAGAAATCTGATTGAATAATATTTTTCAAATTGGTTATTAACGTTTAGCGGTTTAAATGAAATATAGTTTTAAGTTAACACAATATATTTAACCTTGATAATCTTGATTCAATCGTTATGGTAGTAGACAATAAGGGAACCATCACGTATGTTCAATTACTTAAAGAGGATCTTGTAATTATTAGAATGGTTCCAAATGATGGACCAGTTCCAGAATACAAGGCAGGTCAGTTTATCACATTAGGATTACCAAATCCTGCTGAAGATGGAAAAATTGTAAGACGTGCGTATTCTATTGCATCTCATCCAGAAAATAGAGATTACATTGAACTTGTAATCAGGTGGGTTAGAAAACCACTTCCAGGAAGATTAACTACTCAATTATTCAATGCAAAAGAAGGAGACGAGATTCTTTGGCTAAAACCAACAGGTAGGGCACTATTAATTAATGAAGAATATCCAAATGGGAAAAAAGATAACAGACGAATTATCTGTATTGGAGGAGGTACAGGTCTTGCACCATTTGTCAGTTTTGCACAGCATTTTCATGATTCCGGAGATACGAGAGAGATTATCGTTTTACATGGTGCCAGTTACATTGACGAGTTAAGTTACAAAGATTTGCTAACTGATCTTGAAAATGAGAGTATTGCAAAAGGGAAAGACAAATGGAATTTCAAATATAGAGCTGCAATCAGTAGACCTCAAGAATGGTTTAACAGATCATGGGCAGGTCAAATTGGAAGAGTTGAGACATTCCTAAGACCAAGAGATGGAGGAATGTCACCATTAGAAGAATTAATTGAAGAAAAAATTACCAAAGAAAATACAATCTTCTATGTTTGTGGATGGCAAGGAACAATTGATGGAGTTATGGACTTTTTGAATCCAAAAGGATTCGTTACAGAACATGACAAACGTGAAGATGGAAGTTTTGAAGTCAAATACGAGTCATACGGATAAAAGTTCTAAATAAATAATAATTTTTGAAAAAGTCAATCATTGAAATATGAGAATTATTTAGTTATTCTAGTTGATTACAGCACTATATCTTGCACATCTTAATCCAGTGACGAAAGCTCACATAGAAATAATTTCAGATCTGAAAAAGGAAGCTGATATTGTTAAGGTTATGCCAGTAGTTTTCAAATATGATGATAGAGAAGTCAACAGTAAGAGTTTTCCATTTAATTTTGAATCAAGGAAAAAAATGTTAGAATCTGTTTTTGGAGATTCAGTCCAAATTACTGATGATTATGCATTTTTTGCACCATTCAAAAAATATTTGCCCCCATTAGTAAGAAGAAGATCTTGGAAATTAAGGAAACAAATTCTTAACGGAGTAGAAGGAGATTATTTTTCATATACAGGGGACAAAACTGAAGGATATATGTTAAAAATATACAGATTAAACCCAAAAATTGGTGAAAGGAAGTTACTTTCTGCATCATCAGTAAAAGAAAAATTGTACGATGAAGCACTTGGGGGAAAATCATCATGGAAAGATGATGTTCCAGAAAGTATAGTAAAAATAATCGAAGATGAATGGGAAACAGTAGAAAAATTTGCAAAGATGGAAGATCAAACCACAAGAATTGCAGGAATGAAATTTCCTAAAGAAGGATATTCAAAATAAATAGAGATTAATACACATGCAATAAAATTTGCCTATGAAACTTCCACTTTCAAAATATGTTTGGTTTGATAAAAAATACATTCTAACTGAAAAAGCACAAGTTCCAATTACTACACATGCAATTCATTATGGAACATCAATTTTTGAAGGAATTAGAGCATATTGGAATGGAAAAAATCTCAATGTTTTTAGATTAGATGAGCATGTAAAGAGGTTTAGAAGATCAGGACAATACTACAATATTTCGCTTAACTATTCAGATAAAGAAATTATTGATGCAATTACGGGGATTTGTAAAAAAAATAAAATTAAAAAATCATGCTACATTAGACCATTTTATTTTGTAGGAGATTATGGGATTAATCTACATGTAACTGAAAAAGCCCCAACAAATGTTGCAATCTTTACATTTCCTTTCGGAGATCTGTTTAACAAAAATGGGATTTCTGCAGGAGTTGTATCATGGAGAAAATTCTCAGATATGTCTACTCCGCCACAAGCAAAAATGGGTGGGAATTATCTTAATTCCATCATAGCTACTCAAGAAGCAAAAAGAAACGGTGTAGATGAAGCAATTTTACTTGATCATAATGGAAATGTCAGCGAGGCACCAGGAGAAAATATTTTCATTGTGAGAGATGGTAAATTAGCAACACCAACATTAGCATCATCTGCACTTGAGGGAATTACTCGTGACGCAATAATTAAAATCGCAAATGATTTAGATATTGATTTTCTTGAAAGAGACATTACAAGAAGTGAATTGATAATTTCTGATGAGATTTTTCTTACAGGAACTGCAGCTGAAATAACCCCGATTATTTCAATGGATTCAAAAAAGATTGGTAATGGAAAACCTGGAGACATTACAAAGAAAATGATGCAAGAGTATTCAGATATAGTAATGAACAAAAATGACGATTATTCTCATTGGTTAACATCGGTGTACTAAATGAAAATTGTTCAAATTGGAATTAATAGAGAAAAAGAAAATCATTTTAGAATTTTATCAGAATTAGGCGCATTATCTGCCATTTGTGACTTAGATTCTTCAAAAGCAAAAGAATATGGAGAAAAATATTCTGTTAATCATTACGATACATTAGAAAAGTTACTCAGTTCTGAAGAATTTGAAGGAGCAATTATTACAACATCTACATTTACAGATATTGGAATTATAACGAAATTTCTTGAAGCAAAAAAACATGTGTTTGTAGAAAAACCAATGACATTCAAATCTGAAGATGGTGAAAAACTAGTCAAACTAGCAGAAAAAAAGAAAGTAGTTTTGACATGGGGNCATAATGATAGATTCAATCCTGCCGTATCNGANGTAAAAAAAATNGNTAAAGAAAATAAATTNGGAGATGTAGTNATGNTAGAATTTCATAGTGAAAATAGAATGCCACTTAATATCAAAAATGTTGGAATAATTTTTGATTCTTCAGTTCACGATATTGATACAGCAAATTGGTTNTTTGAAGAATTNCCAATAGTAGTTTTTGCAAAAGCTAGAAAAATNAAACATGANTATGAGGATTTTGCAAGCATAATGCTCGNATACAAAAATGACAAGGTAGCAATAATTTCATCAAATTGGGTTACACCAAAAAGACTTANAAAATTNNATGTGGTGTATACGGATGCAATTGTTTCATCAGACTTTATCNCTCAAGAAATTATNATAGAGAAACAAAATGGGAAAGAAGTTATTCAAAATGAAAAACGAGAGTCATCAATATTAGAAATTCAAAGTTTTCTTGGAGCAATTGAAGGTAAAAATGAACCAATCATAAAAGCACAACAGGCTGTAAATGTTACAAAAATTGCTGAAGCTGCACTTTTATCTAGTCAAAAAGGAATACCAATNTATCTGGATCTAAAATGAATAAAACAATGATGGATATTTTAGCATGTCCGATTGACAAAAATCATCCTTTAGAATTATTTGAAGTAAATCANAAAGGAGATATNATATCTGAAGGGGCANTATTCTGTCCNAAATGTGAGAGATTCTACCCAATTATTGAAGAAATTCCAATAATGCTTCCTGATGAATTAAGGGATAAAAAACTAGAAATAGAATTTTTAAAAACAAACAAAGAAAAATTNCCTGAAAAAATTATCACGAAAGCAAATCCTTGGCATTTGTAAGGTCATTAAACATACAATCAAAAATTNAAGAANTATTTTTTGAAAAAAAACNAATTCAATCAATATCTTANTCTGCGTAACTCTGTTTTGATGTTTTCAGCAATGGTGGANCCAATTTTATCGATTTCAGCTAATTTATTCACAGGAATTTTTTCTAAATCAGTCAAATTCTTAATTCCATTTTTGAAGAGAATTCTTGCCCTAACTCTTCCAATCCCCTTAACTNTAACCAAATCAAGAAGTTCCTCTCTAATTCCATAAACAATTCTTCGTCTAAGATCACCTAATTCTTCAAGTAAATCTGCCCTTTCCACATGCTTTGAAATCTCTCGTAGACAATAAGANANCCAATTTGCAGTCTCAGTCATCCTATGCATATCNCCAGACTCTATTCCAAGATTATCTGAAAGNGATAATTCAGAAGATTCAGTAATCCATGCCTGTAAAGCCAANAGACTTCTTGAACAATCGTATTCAGAAATAGGTTNTANTAGTTCAGAAGAATTATTTTCAATCATCAAACTTGCACTTTCATAATCTTTTTGTCGAAGTGAAAACTTTGGAAANAATTCCTCGCAATTAGAAATTAGATGCAAGAAACCAAATGTATGTTTTCTATCTTGAGATACATTTTCAACTGCATCTCTAAAATATGTTGCAGTTAATGGATCAATATACAACATTGATGTCTTTTTTCCAAATTCAGTTGCNGCATATCTCTCNCCTTTTTTGACAAGAAGATATTCACTGGAAAGAAATCTCAAAGAGATGTCAATCGCAAATTTTATTGTAGGTTTTCTTGATTGNANCCCACCCAAAGTTTTCAAAAAGAATTCCAGAATCTCTTCTTTCTTAATTCCNGGATGTGTNACTACAACACTNAAAACATGAGTTCTNAGAGATTTGTCATCAGTTATTTTAGATTCAATTGGTTCNGGTTCCCCATTTATGTAATAATCAATTAGATCCTNAGTNTTTCCATTTCCAACAATGATTGATTCACCAAATTTATCATANTGTGGTCTTCCAGCTCGTCCACAAAGTTGTTTGTATTCTAAAATGCTTATNGGTCTATTTGCACCTACTTTTGCATTATATCTNTTAACACTTGAAATTACAACTCTTCTTGCGGGNAGATTTACTCCTGCAGCAAGAGTNGGAGTNGATGANAATAGTTTGATTGTTCCATTACGAAATTCTGTTTCAATTATTTCCCGGCATTTCTGNTTTAGTCCTGCATGATGAAATGCTACTCCTTTTTTTACTAAAATNGCNAATGTCTTTACTAGTTCTGTATGTTCATTTTCAGATAGAATNTTTTTTGATGTCTTTTCTAGTTGGNTTAGTTCTTTTTTTGCCAAAATTTGAGAAATTACATCAGCTGCCTTTGTGGCTAATGATTTTGAACGGGTTCTAGTTTCTGCAAAAACAAGTGATTGTCCACCATCTTTGACTGATTGCACNCCTAAATCAATTGGAGTTCCACGTATACTACGTTCAACTTCAAAAGTTTTNCCATCACTCATTGTTATTTCTCCTGCATCACAAACACCTTCAGCCAATGGAACNGGTCTCCAATCATTTTTGATTAGATTACATTCAAGCCAATNTGCNATCTCATTTGAGTTTGTTATAGTAGCACTAAGACCAACAATCTGGGGTTTTGTTTCCAATAGTTTTAGCTGAGTTAGGATCATTTCCAAAGTTGGNCCTCTATTCTCATCNCCAATTAGATGAATTTCATCAGCAATCACCAAACCAATTTCATCAACCCATTCAGCACCATGTCGAATTATTGAATCCATTTTTTCATTAGTTAAAACCAATATGTTATTTTTTTCTAGATTTTTTTCAATATTTTCAAAATCACCAGTAGAAATCCCAACTTTGACTTTGTTTCCCAATGCAACTTTTTCTAATTTTTTAAATTCTGAAAATTTTTCAGNTGCTAATGCTCGTAAAGGGCTAAGATAAATTATTTTTCCTTTATTTTTTGAAATGTAACTCATCATACTAAGCATTGCAATCANTGTCTTTCCACTTGCAGTAGGAGCTGACACCAGAACACTTTTCCCATTTAATAATCCAGACTTTACGCTATCTGCTTGTGGAGGATATAATTTTTCATAGCCTTGTGATTTTAAAAAATCAATTGCAGATTCAGGAAGATCTAGTTTCTCTATTTTCATACTCGGTTATAATGACCGGGTTTTGATTCATAAATAGATGCTTCTCTTAGCATTCTTCGAATATAGTTTCTTGCTTCNTCTTCAGTGAATTTTTCACTTTTCTCAAGTTCTTGGACAAANATTTTTTCTTCAACTGAAACTTTGTTGTCTCCTTCTAATNCTTTGAGAACATCCATAAACAATTGCATTTTAGATACCTCACTTCTTGGTTTTCCTTGTAATACACCAAGATCAACTTTACCAGTATTCACATCAACTCCTGCATCCTCAAGCATACTCTGAATTAGGAAGATTGCACGCTCAGCATCTTCTTCTTCNACTTTNTNCTTCATGAGTAACCTAGCCCTAGCAGTAGCTAATCTAATNATTCCNCCNAATTGNCTAGGAGTNACAGTAATCATTTCTTCAGATTCAACATTTCTCATCTTGAGATAATAATCTAAAATTTTATTTTCTGCTTCTTTTGTTAAATCAGGTGTACCTTGTTTTGAATATGNAAGATATTTTGTTAGNAAATCAACATCAATTACAGATTTTTTATCAGTTCCTTGAGTAGTGTGTAATTCTAGGATATGTCTTGCAATTTTTTCATCTTTTTCTTTAGTTGGAATNTCNCGTACAACAAAGATNAGGTCAAATCTTGTAAGTAATGGAATTGGAAGATTGACATTTTCTGTGATATTTTTAAAAGGATCATATTTTCCGTACATNGGGTTTGCAGCAGCTAAAATAGAAGTTCTAGCATTTAGTGTCGCAACAATTCCTCCTTTCGCAATACTTGCAGATTGTTGTTCCATTACTTCGTGTAAAGCACTTCTATCCTCAGGTTTCATTTTATCAAATTCATCTATGCTTACTAATCCTTGATCACCTAATACAACAGCACCAGCTTCCAACATCATAATTCCTGTCTTGTCCCTNACTACAGCAGCTGTAAGTCCTGCAGCGGTTGAACCTCTACCAGAAGTATACAAACCTCTTGGTGCAATTCTTGCACAAAATTTGAGCATTTCACTTTTTGCAGTACCAGGATCTCCAACAAGAAATACGTTAATGTCTCCTCNAATTTTACTTCCATCGCCTAACANTCGTTGATTAGAACCTACAATAAGCAACAAAATTGCTTCTTTGATTAATGAATGACCTTGNATNTGAGGAGCAAANGANTCAACAAGTCTTTGATATACATCAGGGCTTTGACNTAATGCTTTGATCAGTTTTTCATCTTCAGGTGAAACTTCTTCTCTNGCAATTTTTCTATCAGTCTTTACACCACGTCCACCTAGAAATTCAATGTTATTTCCCTCAATTCTTAATCNGTATAATCCACTATGTCCTCTCTGAACTCCCGCAACTGATTCTTGTTCAATTCTAACTACNCCAGTGAGAATAATTCTATCACCTGGNCTCGAATTATCAACTAAATCCTGCCTNANTGTAACATCAATGTAATGAGGAAGTTGTCCTGGAGGTANATCCTCAGGNAGTTCNTGTAATCTAAGNATTTGAAAATCAATGAATTTACTTGCTTCAGGTTTTAGATCAAAATCTCTATGTTTACAACTTGGGTTATCACATACAACTGGAATCTTTACATCCATTCCTTTTAGTTGAATGACTTTAGTTTGATGTTCATCAGGGCATACAAAAACTAGTTCTTTTGCCAATGGTTTTACTTCAGATGCTCTAACTACCATTCCTGAAACACTTGTGAGGTGTCCAATTGTTTCAGCATTGATTCGTCTTAAGCTTCGTTCTAATGGAAAATTAATTAATCTTGCACGAACTTCATCTTTGATTTTTTCTGCATAATCAGGAAATCTTGTTTGTAATGCTTCTTTGATTGCTCTTGAAAATGCATCAAAGAGTCTGTCTGGATTTTCAGAAAAAATTGCTTCGATTTCGGGTTCTACTACCAAATCATTATAATCAACAATAATGTATTTTGCATTTTTGGGCATCATTTCATCAATTGCTTCAACATACTTGTAGATACCATGTTTATCTTTGAACCTAGTAAGAAATTCTTTTACTTTATCAGACAATGCAGAATCTGTAAATGTACTAGTTTGAGTTTTACTCATTTAGATCACCAGTGATTTGTTTTTCAAATTCTTTACTATTTTCATAAATTGTCTGATAAAAAATATTTTCTTCAACAGTTAGTTTGTTGTACAATTCAGAATTTAGTTTAATTGAATCTGCAATCTTTACTAATTTTCCTCGTCTCATTCTAAATAATTCCAACATCATACTTTCAACTTTGTCAAAATCATCACGACTCAGTTCTCTCATGGATTCTTTTAATTTAATGTAGAAATGGGAATCAAGAGTAGATAATTGNTATTCTCCAACCATTTTTTCTTTTGATAATGCTTGTTTTAGTTCTGTAATCATATCTGGAGATNCAAGGGTTCCAANATTATTTTCTGATAGAATTTTTCCAATCCATTGAGGCATATTGTTTANTTCACCTTGTTTTCCTTCAGTCTGAACTCCTGCTACATTNAATTTAAAATCCTGATTAACTGTAACNTTAGCATCCTTTAGACGATATCCAATCGAATGTACTTTTTCTATTTTTTCAATTTTCATGTGAGATCACTTATGATGATTNAGATCCTAAGTATAGGATCGATCAATTCTGTTAACAAATTGGTGAGATCAATTGATCCTAATTAACCTCAGGCTGATCGCATGNTAAATTGTTCTATTTTTTATTTTAATTAATAGCATATCATAATTACCAATTCGGGTTTATTAATGGGAATTCNAATNAAANNATCATATGTCNTNAAATGGAATGTGGGTAGAAAAATATCGACCAACAAATCTTTCAGAAATTGTAAATCAAACTGAAATAATTGGTAGTCTAAATGAATTAATCAAGAATCCAACAGATATGCCTCATTTGATGTTTTCAGGTTCTGCCGGTGTAGGTAAAACNACTACAGCATTATGNATTAGTAAACAAATTTTGGGAGAATATGCCAAAGACTNCACACTTGAGNTAAACGCATCTGATGAAAGAGGAATNGGCATGGTNAGAGAGAAAGTAAAAAAGTTTTCAAGATTTGCNGGAATGGTTGATGTTCCATTTAANATAATTATTCTAGATGAAGCAGATGAAATGACTTCTGATGCTCAAACTGCACTTAGACGAATAATAGAAGATACAGCAAAAATTTGNAGGTTTATCTTTATTGCAAATAATATTTCTAAAATTATTGATCCNATTCAAAGTAGATGTGCAACATTCAAGTTTACATCAATTTCTGAAGAAGATGTNATCAATAGANTAGATGAGATTGCAAAAAAAGAAAAAGTNAAGTCAGANAAAAAAGGTCTAAAGGCAATTTATGATTATTCAGAAGGNGATTTGAGACATGCAATCAATTTAATGCAAGCCACTGCAAGTTTAGGAGCAATAACTGAAGAGAATGTAAAATCATCAGCAGGTCTTACAAAAATNAGTGATGTAGATGATGTTTTAAAAATAGNATTATCAGGTAAGGTTCCAGAAGCAAGAGAAAAAATGATTGANTTAATCAAAGTTTATGGGATGTCTGAATCTGACTTTTTGAAATATATCAATTCAGCAGTTTTNAAATCAAAACATGAAAAACTATCAGAGATATTACAAATAATTGCAAAATATGATTATAGGATTTTAGTNGGTTCTAACTCTGAGATCCANTTATCAGCAATGCTTGCTGAACTTGCAGATTTAAAATAATAAAACGCAGAGAGAGGGATTTGAACCCCCGTATGCTTGCGCACACAGGCTCTCAAGGCCCGCGCCCTACCGAGCTAGGCGACCTCTGCAAAAAATGTTGGATAATAGTGATTAAAATTTGTTGAGTATTATAAAAAATAGGAAAAAGAAAAAAAATTCTTTAATGNCCTGAGTGAGGTCCNCCACCACNNGAAGGCATTTTTACATACGTTCCAGCTGCTTTCTCGTGCCATTCCAAATTAGATGCTTCAATTAGAATTGCGCCTTCAGGGCAAGCTTCTTGACATGCCATACAAATCGTACAATCGTGTTCTCTGATTGGTTGTGATTTGTCAGAATANTCTAATCGNTCATCNNNTTCTGTTAGTCCAGTTCCTTCAAAAGTATCNCCCATACAATCTACTGCAGGAATNTCTTTTTCAGTTCTGTACCATTGGAATGTTTGAACAGGACATACACTAAAGCATGAACCNTGTGCTGTACAAGAATCCCANTCTACTGCGACAGTTGTACCATGAATTCCCAAAGGAACTTGTTCTTCCCCATGTTCTTCATAGGCTGCCTTTACATCATCGTTTGAAAATGCTGCACCGTCTGAATTTCCGTCACCCCAGATAAAGTGTTGATTTTCACCATCTNCGTGTTTTGTTGANCCTTTTGGNTNAACATCATCNTGACAAAAGTCTTCAGATATTACTAANTCTACCATNNAAAATNNTGTTTTAAGATATTATTTAAATCTAAATAAAATTAGTCGTGACTAAATTTTTTCTTAAGGATTTNANATTNAATAATTTTGAAAAAATTTGGTTTTTCTACAAAGATTTTGCAGCATTATCATGTTTTTCAAGATTTGATTGATCAACNATNATTGCNTGNGGNGGACAAACNGAAACACATGCCATACACCANATACAATCATGTTCNCNNATTGGNTCTGCCTTNTCAGTNANNTCTTTACGTTCATCTTTNNCANCACTNCCANTTCCCTCAAAAGTTTGACCNATTACATCTTTTGCTGGAATNTCTTTTTCAGTTCTGTACCATTGGAANACTTGAACTGGACATGCTTCAATACATGCACCATCTGCAACACAAGAATCCCAATCTACTGCGACCATTGTTCCACTAACACCTAAAGGAACTTGTTCTTCTCCTCNNGCCTGATATGCTGCAGTTACATCTNCATCTGCAAATACTTCGGCTTGTGAGCCATCANTGTTTTTTTCTTTTCCNGGACCCCACATAATATGGAAATTTCCATCAGGATCTGAAATTTTTCCAAGTGGTTTTAGNCCTTCAGGGAAATTTTCTGCTATNGGCATGATTGAAAAANNATTTTNATTATTATTTAAAGTTAGGCTAAATANAATTAAAAANTCATAATCANTACAATTTCTCACGATCCCTTACGTTCATAATGTTGTACATCTAATTTTCTGGATATGGATATTATCAAATATGATGTGTATAGGGGTCCAAATTTAGGAGTNTATTTGGCAGTTAATGATTCCATTGGATTAGTTCCAATGGGATTTGCNAAAACAAANGCAGACAAACTTGCTGAATATCTTGATATTGAAATTCATTTTACTGCAATTTCCAANACAAGANTAATTGGTGCATTATCTGTTATGAACAATAAAGGNATTTTACTACCAACTACTGCATATCAAAANGAGTATGATTATTTAAAAAAAGAAACAGATTTGGAGGTTGGNGTTCTTGACACAAAATTNAATGCACTTGGAAANGTAATTTGTGCAAATGATAAAGGNGCAGTTGTTTCTCCTTGGTTNTCAAAAGAAGACTGTCAAACTATTTCGGATGTTCTTGGAGTTGAAACAGTTCAAAAAAGAATTGCAGGNTTTAATCAAGTTGGTTCAGTAATGGTTGCAAATGATTCAGGTGCNGCAATTCATCCAGAAGCTAATGAAGAAGATATGAAGATGTTTGCAAATGTACTAGGCGTAAAAATAGANCANAGTTCAATTAATAATGGAATTCCATATGTTTCATCAGGAATTTTAGCAAATAATCATTCCTTAGTNGTAGGATCATTNACAACAGGTCCAGAAATTATGATGTTGACTAGAGCGTTTCTGAATTAAAAATAGATTTTGGATCTTCAGTCAGTTTTTCCAGTGAAATNGTTCCTTCTGTNCCATCTTTCATATCACGTAACACAACATTCCCATTTTCAAGTTCTTGTGGTCCAACAATAATNGAAAATCTTGCATTATTTGCANTATCCATTTGTTTTTTTAGATTTCTATTTGCNAAATCAATATCTGNGGGAATATTATTTAATCTAAGTAATGATGTAATCGAATGAGCCACTTTTTGCATTTCATCATTGATGTAAAGAACTGCAANTCTATTTTGGGTTATTTGTGGAATAATATTTTGTTCTTGCATGGTNAGAATNATTCTTTCTACTCCGCCTGCAACTCCAGNTGCACCAATATCTTCTCGTTTGAATGCTTTAGTTANAGTATCATATCGTCCTCCNCCTGCTAATGCTCCNAGNGTTGAATTTTTATCAAATACTTCAAAAACAGTTCCGGAATAGTAATCAAGNCCCCTTACAATTCCAAAATTAATTCTAACATTNGAAACACCTCTATTCTCCAATGATGAAAATAACGATTTAAGTTCAGTCCATGATTCTAGTTGAGATGTATCAAAAGAATTTTCAATNTCTTTAATTGATCCTTTAATTTGTGAAAATTCTAAAATTTTTTCTAATTTTTCTTTCTCATACCTATCTTGAAATTCTTCAATGATTTTATCTTTAGATTTTTTTTGTGTCTTGTCTACTGCTCGTAAAATATCTGCAACTAATTGTGGTTCTGTNGAACCAAAAATTTTGTTAATATAAGATTCAACTAAATTGCGATGNTTGATATCAATTATAATATTTTTTAATAATAATGAATCAAACAACCTAGATGTAAATTCAATAATTTCAGATTCTGATTCTAGTGTAGGCTTCCCATAAATCTCAATATCCCATTGATGAAAATATCGATATCTTCCTTTTTGTGGCTCATCATATCGAAACACNCCACCAAAACTGGATAATTTTGCAGGNAGTTTCCTAGATTTTTGAGATGCCATATAACGNGTCAACCCCATTGTAAANTCAAATCGNAATGCTACTTCTCGATCTCCTTTATCTTTAAAATAGTAAATTTCATCTCTTATTGCAGGACCAGACTTTGTTTCTAGTGTAGACAATGATTCAATAGGAGATGGATCCATAAATGAAAANCCATACAGATTAGACAATTGTTTAAAATGATATCTTATGTGNTCAATGTTTGTNTTTTCTGNACTTTCAAAATCTTTCATTCCACGTGGNAATTCCATGATAATTATTCAATANATAATTGGAATTTAGATATTTCTTTATGTACAAAAATTACACATAACTACCACTAAAACCAATTTGANCCATTAACTGTTAATTTAGAATTCAATAGGAATGAATGTGATTTGGGGCANAAAAATTAAAAATNTTAAATGNTTTTTAGAATTAGGANGAAAAAANACCCGATAATCCTATTGCTTCACCAAAATAATATCCNGATAAAATTGTGATAGTCGACCAAATCAACGAACCAATAAAAGTNTAAAGTACAAATTTAGTAATTTTCATTTCAAGTAATCCTGCAGGAACAGAAATCATTTCTCTCATCACAGGAANCATTCTTCCAACCAATACTGTAATGTCCCCATACTTTTCAAACCATTTTTCAACACGTGNTAATTTTTTTTCAGAAATTTTNACATATTTCAAATAACGAAGTAAAACAACTCTACCAANTTTTAATGCAANAAGATAGATTGCNGATGTTCCNATTGTAGCTCCAAGAGCACCTAAAATAATCATCGGAAAAACACCAATGATGGAAATTCCTTGTTGAGATGCTAAAAATCCTGCAGTTGGAAATACNGCTAAAGTTGGAATTGGAGGAACTATAGTCTCAAGTAATGCTGCCAAAAATATTCCCTCATAGATATGCTCTCCNAAAAATTCTGCAATCCAAATTAGAAGAGAGTCAAATGGTTCCATCAGATTTTTTCCTATAAATCACCACTAAATTACTTTACGAGGTATTTCTCNTACTGATTAATTATATTTTNAATAAATTTATGAAATTTTCAAAATTATTTCCNCTCATAAAATTCAACAGGNTTATCAAATTGTCTATTATAATCAACTTCTATCCAAAACTTTTCTTCATCAATTTTTTTTCCCTGTTCAATCCATACGTTTAGAATTTTTTGCATAAACATTTGAGTNNTNTCATCAATTTGAGGCCTAATCCCTGTNTCTTTTTCAATTCTGTCTCGTTCTTCTTTGAATTTTTTTAGAANTCCTTTGAGATGTTTCCCATTGATTTGTGCAGCTTTNTTTTTTTTTGCNGATTGAATGTCTTTTTTAAAATTTGATAAAAATCCCATAATTATAGTAAATGTGTNTTTTTTTAAAAAGATTTTAGAAATTAAAGATATGTTTTNAATAAAATAATGAGATGAAAAATTATGCCAAGAGTAACGCATTTNGATATTCCAGCAGATGATCCNGTCAGAGCACAAAAATTCTACAAACAGGTATTTGGTTGGAAATTTGAGAAATGGGGTGGACCAATAGATTACTGGATGGCAACTACGGGAACCGAAGAAACTGGAATTAATGGGGGATTATCAAAAAGAATTCCAGGACAAATGGGAATTACAAATACCATTACTGTTCCATCAATTGACAAATTTTCAAAGAAGATCATAGAAAAAGGTGGGCAATTAATAATTCCTAAAATGGCAATCCCAAAAATTGGATGGTTTGCTCAATGTATGGATACAGAACTAAACGTATTTGGAATTATAGAAAAAGATGAAAAAGCAAAGTAGGATTTGACTAAATAATGATGAAATAAGTTAGATTGTTTGTTGAGATACATTTTTTGAGAGATTTTCAGCTAATTCTTCATAATGTTCTCTTGACTTTCCCAAATCTTTGAGTTTCAATTCTTCAATTTCATTAAGTTCTTTATCGACCTTCTCTGAAACATATTGTAATCTGGCTTCTGCCATCATGAATAATTTGTTATTTTCTTTCCAAAGATGTTCGGTAATATGTTCAACATACAAATGCATGTCGCTAATCAATTTTGTAGAATCACCTGATGAGAGATATTTTTTTGCAGATTCTTCCATTTCAGTTCCAATTTCTCTTGAACGCTGATGATCCATTAGCATCATTGCAACAGGGCCCATATTACTTGGTAATCCAGCTTGTTCTAAAGCAGGAAATAGAGATTTTTCTTCTTTACTATGATGACAAACATCTGTAAAGTTTTTGGTGAAATCAATCACAGGAAGTAAAATAGATTCTGGAATTTGTTTCCCATTAGTTAATAATTGAATTGTAGTCTCCATAGATTTGATTACTTTTTCTATTAAGTCATGATCACGTCTTAATGATGCTGTAGACATAATTATTTTAAAAAATATCCAATATCTATATCTTGTTTATTTTAAGAAAAATAGTTTAAAGATAGAAAAATAGTTAACGTAAATTCGTTAACAATTGGGTTTAACGATTAGAAAGACTATTTGATTTTACAAATGCCCAAATCTTTTTAGTCATTTCACTTGGAGCAATTGGTTTTTTCCCAAATACTTGCTCTACAGTTTCTTGACGACCTACAAAATTAATTGCATATCCACCAAATGCAGGTTTTTTTGTTTTAGTGGTTTTCTTTTTTGGTGCAACTTTCTTTTTTGTTGTAGCTTTCTTTTTTGGTGCAACTTTCTTTTTTGTTGTAGCTTTCTTTTTTGTTNTAGNTTTCTTTTTTACTGCCAATTTCTTGAAATTTTAATTCAGAGAAAGTATAAGAACTTACACTTTTACATAATGTAAAACTAGATGATTTTTGAGCCTCTTTGTTGATTTTAATTTCAAATTAGGNGATTTTGAAAGTTTTGTGTAACCTTCTCCTTCAATAAATGANGTAGAGTCATTTCCACCAATTAAGAATGGAGATANAGTAATAATCATTTCATCAAAAATTTCAGATTTGATAAATTTCCAGTTTATTGTTCCNCCACCTTCAACAAGAACAGTTTTAATTTTTTTCTCATATAACTTTCTTAATAGTAATTTNATATTTACAGAATTTTCTCCTGCAANAATTATTTCTACAGGAAATTTATTTAATTTTTCAAAATTTGATTTAGGAATTTTTTTTGATACAGCAATGATTGTTTTTATTTCATTACATGTTTGTAGAATTTTTGATTTATNAGATAANGTNCCTTTAGAATCTAAAATAATTCTAATTGGNTTTTTGCCCTTAGAATGACGCACTGTCAATAACGGATCATCTATCAAAACAGTATTTTTTCCAACAAGAATTGCATCTACTTTAGAACGTAGTTTGTGAAGTCTAACACTATCTTGTTTTGAAGAAAGTTTTGAATCACCAGTTTTAGTGGCAATTTTTCCATCAATAGATACTGCAGAACTCAAAATTATGTGAGGTCTANAGTTTTCCATGAATTATTTTACCTCCAACCATTACTGCTTTAANTGCAGATTCTGATGCTCTGTGAACAATCGATGCNTGCGGATCATGCATNGGTTCTAAATCTAAAGCATGTTTGTCAAGAAAAATACAATCTGCAATTTTNCCGTGTCCAATAACNCCAATATTTTTTTTTAAAATTTTTCCACCATTNACAGTNGCCATTTTAAGAATTTCTTTAGCATCAATTCTTTTTTTGTGAAGCCCCATGGTAACTTTCCAAATAAAATCCATTTCTCTAAACATNTCAGGTGAATTGATCATTACATTATCTGTGCCTAGAGCTAACGTACATCCAGATTTTTGCATTAATTCAATATCAGGAATTCCTTCCGCCAATGATGAATTAGCTCTTGGACAAATTACAATTCCTCTAGTTTTTTTTGCCGCTGAATAAAGATCACTTTTTGATGCATTTGTCATATGAATTAAAAAATGNGGTTTTAGAGATAATGCTCTAATTGTTTCTGAAATTCCAGTTATTTTTTTTGATTTTGAAACACTTTGTTTAGTTTCAGAAGAATGGATAGCTCGGATTTTTGTTATTTTTGAATAATAGTTTAGTACAGATGTACTATTTTCATTTGCTCCACTAATTCCAATTCCATCACATTTTTTAACCAATTCAAGTAGTTCAGGGGTTTTTTCTTGAGGAAAACGAATGTTTTTCTTGATTTCTGCTGCTTCTTGATAAAATTCAACNCTACCTAAAATAATTGAACGTATAGGAATTTCAGATAATACTTTTTTTAATAAAATAATACCTTCTAATCCACCTTCTCTAAAATCAACAAAAGTTGTAATCCCTTTTCGAATCATTGAATGNCATGAATTCGTCATAAAATTTGCTAGATTATCTTGAGAAGTATTTTTTAGAATTTTTGATTTTGCTCCAAATACTGGATGAATTCTTTTATCTACAGANCTATTCAATGTTACATCTTTTCCAATAGAATCACCTATGTGAGTATGAGCATTAATGAATCCGGGAATTAATAATAGACCTTCNCAATCTATAGATTCTTCTTTTATGTTGGGATTTATTTTTGGTTGAATTCTTTTGAATTTNTNATTTTGAATTTGTACATTAGTNTTTGAAATAAAATTTAAATCATCACCCAATAAGGCACTAACATTTTTGATTAGCATTATAATTCATAAACATCAGGTTTTTCTTTTCCTGAATCTCGGATTTNTCGAATCATATCAAGAGATTTTGTGGCTAGTTTTACAGCTTCTCTAGAGGTATGGGCATTTCCAATTCCACAGTTTAAAGAAATTNCATNATCNTTTTTAATCATGTTAATGAAATTTTGTACAGAGATTTTTGCATCATTANTTGCNATTACCATAAAATTATCACCTCCCATNAAAAATGTGAGTGAGTTTTTTTCCAGGAAAAATTTNGACATTTTTGAATATAATTCAAAAATTATTGATGAAATTTCATATGGAGAACTAGTTTTTCNTTTGGAACTAAGATCATCAACATCTAAATGCATAATAGAAACTTGTGAATTTTGTTTGCCATTTACAAANCCAAAAATATTATGTTCNTTATTTAATATGATTTCATTTTTCTTTCCTTCATATGCCTTCAAATTTGCTTCAAATGGGGATTCNGCATAACCAATTGAGATAGTTAAACGAATNTCAAATNATTTTTCAAGTGTTTTTTGAATTTGGGTNTGATCATCTAATTCAAGTCCATTTGAAACTACAAAAAATTCATCTGCACGATTAAGAAAAACTAAACAATTTTTATCTGAAAATAATTTTTGTACTTCTTTGTAAAGGGATGCCTGAAGCATTTGAAGTTCATGTTCCCTATCACTNCCAAGAGTTAAAGTCCATGGACCATATTCACTAATTTTTANAATACTGAGTTGGATCATTCTTNAATCCGTTTAAGTTCATCAAAAATTCTTTCAACAGNTTCTACTGCACGTTCAGCAACAGGTCTAATTCTTGCATGAGCNTGTTTTTCTTGTAAAGCAGGTCCAATTATTCCTAAAGAAACNGGTTTTTGNTATTTAATAGATAATTCAGTAAGNGTTTTAGCTGTTGCATGTGATATAACCTCATCATGTTTGGTTTGACCTGTAATTATGGCACCTAAAGTAACTACTCCATCAACATCTTTTTTCTTCAATAAAGTATCTACAATTACAGGCATATCAAAAGAGCCNGGANTTTTACTGATATGAATTATTTTTAATTTCATTGAATCAGCTTTTTCTTGTGCCACAGAAAGCATTCGAGATGTAACATCTTCATTAAATTCTGAAACTACTAATGCTATATTCATAATTAATGCACCTTTGCGTATTCTAATAGTTCTTTTCCATCAATTAATGGAATTCCATTTTGTTTTCCAAATTTTTCTGCTTTTTCAACAGATAATGCAGAATATGTTTCTGCATCCATCATTTCACAAATTGCAGTAACTGGAGTTAATCCAGCAATTTNAGTTAGATAAACAGACATTTCAGTATGTCCTTGTCGTGCAGATAATAGTCCTTTNGATGAAATTAGTANAGGAACATGTCCAGGAGTTTTAAAAGATGAGACAAATTTTTTCTGTCTGTTTTCAATTTTATAGATATTTGCCATTTCTTTAATTGTTAATGCTCTATCTTTATCAGTAATTCCAGTATAAGTTTGATAATGNTTAATGGATAAAGAAAAAGTTGGATGATCACCATAAGGTGCCAAACCCATAATCATTTCTTTATTTGAGATAGGGGAATCAGAAAGAATCTCATGCATGTATTTTAATTCAAGAGATGTTGCAAAATTATAATCCAATGCCATACACAACANACCACCAGCATGTTGNCGCATTCTTGCAATATGTTCAGGAGTGATAAATTCTGCAGCTACTACCATNTCAATCTCATTTTCACGACCAGCAGAATCAAATAGCAACACAAACTCACCNCGTCTTAAAGATTCTAATGCNGNTTCAAGAGACATNANAAAAAAANTCTANNAATCTNATTATAAAGTTTACTAAAAAANTNGTAATTACCACTAAATTNGTAGATANAANAAANTANTTTAGAATATATTTTCCNAGAATATCNGTNTCAATATTTATTTTGTCACCNANTTTTTTNGTATGAAAACTNGTAACATCAATTGTNTGAGGAATTAATGANACAGATGCAAGATTTTTTTTAATATCAACNACAGTCAAACTAATNCCATCCATGGCTATTGANCCCTTTTTTACAACATATTTTGAGAGTTTTTTTGGAANTTCAAACCATACTTGNACNTCCTTNGGTTTTTTTANGATTTTTTTNATAATTCCTACACCATCAACATGNCCTAAAACAAAATGACCTTCNANTCTATCTCCAGCTTTTAAGCTTCTTTCAATATTTACAATTCCTCCAACTTTTAGATTACCAAGATCAGTTTTTTTTGTGGTTTCATCAATCATTTCAAAAANACANCTAGTTTTAGATAGTTTTGTGGCAGTTAAACAAACNCCATTTAGAGCAACACTTTGACCAATTTTTAGTCCCTTTGCATGNTTTCCTAAATTTACTTTCATTTGAATNGCACTTCTATTTTNNGTATTNTTNGAAATTTTTTCTACTTTNCCAATTCCTTCNACAATTCCAGTAAACATAAAATCANCTAATTTTNTANATATAAAACGATTTAGATTTGATCAAAAATAAAAGANAATTATTTCAAAGCTTTACGAAGTACTTCATTTAAAACTCTGGAATAACTAATTGANTTTTGTTCTTGTGANATNAATTTTGCTTGACGAAATCTAAGTTTTTTGTCAAGATCANTATCAATCATTATNGTTACACGTTTACTATTTGCCAACANTANTCNTNANGANTAATAGAATATATNATTTATGAGNANTNTCNAATATGTNATTTAGNNAAATNAATTTNNGTANAATTNGAATNAAATAATTTCTAAAATATTATTTAACAAGTTCTANAAGTGCTTTTGCTTGTTTGAAATGTACTTCATCTATCATTTTTCCNTCAACGGTTGTAGCACCNTTCCCTTTTTTAGTTGANTCAGAATATANTTTACAAACTTTTTGNGCCCAACTAATTTCANTTTTGTTTGGATGAAATAATTTGTGTACAANATTAATTTGATCTGGNTGAATNATACTTTTTCCNGAATATCCAAGACTTTTNCCAAATTTNCANTCTTTNNGAAATCCTTTAGAATCTTTAAGATCTTGCCANATTGCATCTATNGCAACNNNACCTGCNGCATGTGCATCAACNGGNATTTTTCCTCTAGAATANTTTTCNCCTTGTGATTCTTTGGTATATTCNACTCCAATATCNTTTAGAAGATCAAANACTCCAAAAACTACTGCAGAAANTCTTTTTCCAAAAGATGCAATNCNANAGGTGTTNACNACTCCTTCTGCNGATTCNATAGAAGGNATAATTTGAATTGGTTTTAGTTTTTTTGTTTTTTCTAATTTAGAAATAATTTTTTCAATTTTTTTTAATTCCTGGATATTGTTNACTTTAGGAATTANAATTCCATCAATTCCATTTTGAATAATTTCTTTTAGATCAGANGNNATTTTTCCAGATGTNGGTGAATTAGTACGAACAAAAANAGATGATTTGTATAGTTTNCGTGACTTTAATGCAGANTTGATTANTTTTCTTGCNTTTGTTTTTTCATCATCNGGAACAGANTCTTCCANATCAAAACAGACTATATCAGCTTCAATATTTTTTGCTTTTTCTAGAAATCTAGGATTATTTCCTGGAACAAAAATAAGACTTCTAAAAAGCTGAGTCATTAAATGATTAAGCGCCCTCTGGCTTTAGTAAGATTTTNCCAAAGAGACCTTTTCCAGTCAACATCTTTGTGTGAGCTTCTGCTGCTTGATCAAAGGTGTATGTTGAATCAATTGCNGCTTTAATTTTGCCTTGACCCATCCAGTATAGACCTTGTTCTAATTCAGCTTTAGTTCCTTGCGTTGAACCTAAGATNTTAGTTCCTTTAAAGAAAACATGTCNTAGATCTGTTTTTGCATCNTAACCNGTTGTTGCACCACATGAAACAAGAGTTGCACCGTACTTTAGTAAAGTCAANTGTTTATTCCAATGAGTTTCACCAATGTGATCAAAAGATACATCAATACCTGGTGCTTCACCTTTCTTCTTTGCTAATTCTTTTGAAATAGCTCTAACTTCTTTATGCCAATCTTCTTTTCTATGATCTACTGCAAAGTCNGCTCCCAGTTCTAGACATTTATCTAATTTATCTGGACTTGCTGTTGCAATAACATCACAATTGTATAATTTTGCAATTTGAATTCCAAAGCTTCCTACTCCAGAACCACCGCCCATAATNAGTACAGTTTGTCCAGGAACAATTTTNGCTCTTCCAACTAACATNTGCCAAGATGTCAACAATGTCATTGATGCTGCAGCTGCCTCATCATATGATACANTATCAGGNATTTTTGCAACATTTACTTCAGGTAAATGAGTTTGTTCAGAAAATGCTCCCCAANTAGGACCAGTCTGAAATCCCCAAATGATTCNTTTAGTACAATCAAATTCTCGTCCATCTGTACATGCTTTACATACTCTACAAGACATGTTAGANTGAGATACTACTCTATCTCCAACTTTGATATTTTTAACATCTTCACCAACTGCNATAACATCACCAGCTGCATCAGAACCTGAAACATGTGGTAATGGNACAGGAACTGGATTTCCTCTCATTCCCCAAATATCATTATAATTTAGNGCAGCAGCTTTGACTTTGAAAACTACTTCATCTGATTTTGGTTTTGGATCATCTATTTCCTGGACTTTGAGGATTTTAGTATAATCGTCTTCTGGTGAATATTCATTATATACAATTGCTTTCATAATAAAACCAATTTTTNTCCCATAATTATATTTTTTCTGNATTATACTCGATTTATCTTAAAATCTCGTTTTGGTTGCTGAATTGAGAGCAATATTTGNTTTAATTGGGCATCATTGATTTGNCCAGGAATTTTTCCTTGAGTTGCCATTCCAATTAGATACTGCTCCACAAGATCAGATAATTCCTGTTTTACCATTTTGATNTTATTTAATCTCATTCNNGCTTCAGGTGTAAGNATTTGTTTTAGAATTTGNTCTTTTTGTGCTGCTTGTTCATTATNNGGANGTTCATGTGGATGATCAGAATCATGNGGATGATCATGTGATTCAGGNAANCTCATTTTGAATCTAAGTGTATACTTTCAATTGNGGATTTTCAACAATTAATTCTTTGAGNATTTCTGTTGCTANTCTATCAAGNTTTTGCATTCCTTGTTTAGAAACNATTCTACCTTTTTTCTCAACTTTTTCAATATATCCAAGTTTTTCTAATCCATGAATTGCATTTCTAATAATTGCACCACCAGCAGATTTGTGNTGTGCAGCTCCATATCCAGATGGTTTTCCACCACCATAATCTTTTCTTAATTCATTAATTCCAATTGGGCCATGAAGGTAAATTTTTCTCATTACTGAAGCACATCTAGTATNCCACCATTCTCTNTCTTGAGGAGGTTTATCNGCATGAGCACCAGTTTTCACAAATGAAGTCCAAGAAGGTGCAGGAATATCTTCACTTTTTAGAATTTCTGCTAATNTTNCNATTAATTCATCTGCNGGTACATCGTATACCTTTGCCATGAAGACAAAAAATTGAGAATCGTCTTATAAATCATGGAGATATTATTTTACGATAAGTATGCCCACATAGATTACATGAAATTCTGATCGACTTGATATGNGTTCTTCCTANACGAATTCTAGAATTTATTCCAGGTGCAATAAAGGACTTNCATTTTTTACAAAAAACCATTCTGAGGTGATATGGCATTCTGATTTTATGTCTAGTACTTATTCTTCTAGCAAGAAAAGCTTGTCTTTGAGATAATTCGGGATTTGTTTTTGCATTTGTGATTGCGTTATCAATTAAGATTTGCATCCTCTCCATTGCAATTTTTTTTGCCCCAAGTTTCACAATGATTTCTTANAGTAGACCTAAAAATGAGTTATTATTTGAATGAGTAAATGCAGTCAGCGGGATTCGAACCCGCGTCACAGGGTTGGAAACCCCGAATACTAACCAGGCTATACTATGACTGCAATAAAATGCAAACTTTAGTTCCTACATAAAAATGGTTTTTTCGNACTCATAAAGCATTCTAGCTATTACAACATGNCCNTCAAATGATTCATTGTCAATTGAATATAGATCACTTATTTTATTTTCAACTANATCTGAAAAATGTCCTTTTTGAAATCCTCCAAGTACAAGNCAANCATNATNTGAAATGTTTGATACNATTTTTTCATATGAGCTAGAAATACCNTTAGTTGAAAATCCAATTACTTTGGAGGGATTAATTTCATCTAATANTTGAGAAAATGTTTGATCTTTTATTTCTAATAACACATCATTNTTTGCTACAATTTGTTTTTCTCGATATAATTTTTCAATAACNCCTGCAAATCTATGATATGATTTTGGAACATGNACATTTGAACCAAAAGATATTACTTTNTCATCAATTGTGTGAATGTAAAGTTTTATTTTATTTTTAAAATANAATGGAATTGTAGTTGCTTCAAGAATTGAAAAATGTACTAAATCTGGACGTCCTCTNTTCATTTCATTTTTGATTCCTTTCATAGCTGNAAAATGCCAAGAATTATCNAGTAAAATTTCTGATGAGTGTTTTCCTAGTTTTCTTGCATGTGAAACTACTGACGGATGATGTTNTAATNCAGATGGNANAAGTTCTANTGCAGATTCTGCTAAAACTAAAGAAATCATTTCAATAATTCATTTGAATTCGTTTTTTAAATATATTCCAACTTGATTTTANAGTATNNTCACTNATTTTCAATCCAATACCANTNATCTTAGAATTAATTTCATCCAAATNTTGTAAAGTTGNGATTTNTTTTGANNAATTAATCATNAGNTTATTTTTATTNTCANTTTTTTGCCTCTNAAATAATTTCNATTCCCATAATCATGCCTAGAATTCTCTTGTTTACACATGTTCAAAAATTATAGAAAGTTAAAAAGTTGTGATTTTGTTANTTATCCAGAAGTNCAACCACTNTATCCACATTCAATACANATGCTGCAACCTTCNACAAAGACAAGATTATTNTTACANGTTGGACATAAACGATCTTCAGAAACTTCTTCTTGTTTNNGNGATTCANNTTTCATTTCTTCATCATGAACTTTTAGTGCAAGTGCAGCATTGACTTGAGATTTGATGAATGGGTTTGTAATTTTTTNTGTTACATATTGTNNAACATATNGACTAGGAAGTACATCNAATGTTTTTTNTGCATTTTCACTTGTCATATGAAGAACTTGTTTGTGTCTAGAACCATCACGATAAACAGTCATNCCCTTAAGTCCNAATTCATGTGCTAATAGATATGAAGATTTTACATCTTCTACTGTAACATCNTATGGCATGTTGATTGTTTTTGAAATTGCATTTCCAATCCATTCTTGCCAAACACTTTGAGCCATAAGATGATCAGCCCAATGAATNTCCATTGCTGTAACGAAAACATCTTGCATCCATTGTGGGATTTCAGCAAGTCCTCTTAAAGAGCCATAGTTATCTGCAATCTTTGCAAGGATTTCATCGGTGTAAAGATCATTTTCTTTAAGAACTTCTTCAACAATCTTGTTTGTGTAAAAGAATCTTCCAACAGTTACTCTCTTTTCAAATACAAGTGCAAATGCAGGTTCCATTCCGTTTGAACAATCTGCAATCATAGCAAGTGTTCCAGTAGGAGCAACAGTAGTAGTTAAGACATTTCTAATACCATGTTTCTTGATTTTTCCAATTAGAGCATCCCATTCATAGGAATGAGATTCTTTTGGTGTCTCATAATATCCTGCTATGGGTAGTTTACCTTCAGGGTATTCAGTTTTTGAACAAAGGGGGAATTCACCACGAGAATTAGCAAGTGCGACACTTTCTTCCATGGAATAATATGTAAGTGCCTCAGACAATTTTGACTGTAATTCATATCCTTCTTTGGAATTATACGGAATTCTTAATTTGTATAATAAATCAGCTACACCCATAACACCTAACCCAATTCGTCTAGAATCTTTTGAAGCTTTATTGATTTCATCCACGGGATAATTATTTACGTCAATTACATTATCCAAGAATCTTGTTGTTTTTCTAATTGTTTCTTCATATCTTTGCCAATCAAATTCATAAGTTCCATCAGCTTGTCTCTTTACAAGATTTACTAAATTGATTGAGCCAAGATTACAAGATTCGTATGGATAAAGACTTTGTTCACCACATGGATTTGTTGCTCTTAATGGTGCTTCTCTTGCTTTTGCAAAAACGTTGTATTTGTTAATTTGATCAAAGAAGATCAATCCAGGTTCTGCACTCTTCCATGCAGATAATGCGATTAGATCAATTAATTGATGTGAATTGATTTCTTTAACTGGTTTTTTATCACGGGGGCTACGTAAAACATAGTTACCATCTGTATTAACAAGAGAATTCCAAAAGTCTTCCCAGATTCCAACACTAATGTTAAAATTTTCTAAAACACCAGGTTCTGTTTTGTTTGTAATGAATTTTTCAACATCTGGATGCCATGCTTCAATGATTCCCATATTTGCACCACGTCTTTTTCCTCCTTGTTTAACAACTTCAGTAACAGTGTTGATAATATTCATAAAAGATACTGGACCAGATGCAACACCGGAAGTTGATGCAACAATATCGCCTTCTTCACGAAGATTAGAATAATTAATTCCCACACCTCCTCCAGATTTGAAGATTAATGCTGCATCAGAAGTGGATTTCATGATTTGTTCCATTCCATCATCCATTCCAAGTACAAAACATGCTGAGAGTTGGCCTAATCTTCCACCAGCATTCATCATGGTAGGTGAATTTGGTAGAAAGTCTTGGGCTATCATTAATTCAAAATATTCAGTGATTTTATCGGCATATTGATCAAGTTTTTTTGCGGCTAATAGAGTCAAAACATCTTTGAACCCTATTTTCATTTGACCTTTGTTTGCTAATGCCACATAATGACTGATTAAAGATCGGACATGCCATTTATTGAAGAAATAATTTCCAACTTTGAATTTATAGTCAAATGCATCTAATTTTTTAAGATAAGATTTTGCCTCATCTATGTTTTGAGTAGAATTTCCAGATTTATCAAATATTTGAGAATCATATAGAATATCACCAATCCCTACCAAAATAGCAACACGCTCAAACATTTCAGTCGGAGATTCAATAATCTCATTTTTACCATTTCTAAACAGATATCGTGATGCTATTACTCTCAAGCAATTCAAATCAAACTTTTTAGAAACAGGATCAAGTGTTTTTAGATTCAAGACATTCTTTTTCTCGTCTCGTAGTTTTCTTCTCTCGTGTCGGTAAACTATGTAAGCTTTTGCAATATCACTATTACCACTATCAATTAAAGTTGATTCTACAATATCTTGGATATCTTCAACTGTAGGAGTTCTAGTACTTGTAAATCCTTGATCTACTAACTTATCAACAACATTTTCTGCTAATTGATCTGCTAATCCACGATCAGATTTAGAGGTTGCTGCCAATGCTCTAAAAATTGCATTTGAAATTTTATCTTTATTAAATGCGGTTACTGCACCATTACGCTTACGAATATCAGTAATACTATTTTCTATTTGTGAATTATCCAAAAAACATCTCCCCGCAAAGGTTATGATCAATGTGGGTATAAATGATTATCCTATTTTTTTTCCAAAAAAGATTTAAAAAAATTGACAGATAGTTATGAACATCATATTTTCATAACATTGACATAATACAACGATGATCGCATGATCGGAATTAAGTTAAAACATTTGAAAAATTATCGTTACTAGTTTTTTATTTATGAATTTCAGACAACATAAGGTGATTTACATTTTGGGCATTTGGTTTCAAATTGTTCATCTTTGAAACCACATTCACCACAAATTGAAATCGTCTTGATAGGTTTGAAAGAGGGTGTAAGTAAAGACATTTGTTCAATTGATTTTTTTATTTCAGTAGCTTTTGCATCTTTATCTATGTTTAATGTAACATACAATCCACCGTTAAACAATTTTGAGAATTTATTACATTCTGAGATTGGATCACTTTTGTTATTATAATCAGATAATTCAGATGCAGTAATAGATATTTTGTCAGAATAAGAGTCACCCTCCATTGAATTGAGAGAAGAGTTTTTGCCATATTTTTGTCCATCTAGTGTTGCAAAACGAGTAGAACTTTCAGTTTCAGTCATAGAAATAGCCACAGAATCGCCTAATTCTTTGCCTTTTTTGGCTCCAACATCAACTGCAGTTTCTATGACCTTGTGAAGAATTTCACGNCCTTCTTTATTATCCTTNAATCCNAAAATATTGAAAACAGCTTCTNTNAATCCCACCAAATTTACGACAAGGGAAACAGAACTCTTTTGCATGTATTGNGTATTTTTTGCAAGAATTGGATTTAGACCACGTCTTGTAAGATCTGAAATATCTTTCTTTCTTAATGCCATGGAAGATAAAGCAGGTTTCATTAATAGAGCTAATCTTGCTCTAAAGTAAGTTTCATCTTTATTTGATTCAAATGCCAATCTTGGAAGATTGATTGAAACAGATTGTAGCATTATTGAAAGAGGCATATTGGTTTTTGTAGAACCATTTGTAATTCCAGANCTAGATATTTGTCCTTTAACAAACATAACTTTCCCACCAANAGATATTATTTCAGATGCTGCTTCAGATACATCAGAAATTTTTCCTTTATCATAATCAATTATCAANCCAATTTTTGGGATTGGTGTAATCTTTGCATAGTTCTTGTATGCATTAATNATTGAATTAATTATTTTTGTATCAGACCCTAACTGTAATCTAATTGAAACGTTAGTAATNGATTTGTTATATTCAGAAGTGGTAGAAGCAGTTGCAAATGCATNAGTTAATTTTTGTTCAAGTTCTGGAAGNGATTTGGAATGTTTTGCAAATAANCCAACAAATCCATCAAGTACAATTTCTTGTGAAGCTTCTTTTGAAAGAAGAGAAATCATAATAGATAATGANCTTGTNATCTCATCNAGTTGTTTAGATGCAGGAACTCTTGATATGTCAAGATATTTTCCACCAAGATCAAGTCCNTCTTCAATCANTTCTNNGACATTAACAAAAATAGTATCAGGAACCATAGACCAAATTCCAGGATTTGAAATGTGTAAATCTCCAGAAAGGTGAGAATCTGCTACATCTTTTGGTAAAACATTTGTAAGAAGATGTTCAGCAAATACNTGCTGTCCAGTATTAAACAAAAGGCCTTCAGCACCATTATTNACATGATCCAAGTTAGAAATCATTTCCTGAACATCAAAAACAGGTAAACCTAGACGTGCCAATTTGTTCCTATATTCCTCATGACCNTGCTCTAAAAGAACAGAATTTACCATTTCTCGTATAAGTGAGCCTGTAAGATATGTTGTCTGATATTTGTAGATTCTATTTTCAACTTCTTCAGTGATTTTTTGTGCTAATTCTAATGGGAGNCTCCCTTCACGAACTAGNGATTGAATGATTTTATGGGAGTTGAATTCTTCAATGGATTCATGTGATGTTCTAACATACATTTTTCCACTTTCAATAATAGAACGTTCTTCAATTTGTCTTGCCAAACTCAAAACTAACTTTCCAAGATTTGTAATGGTATAACGTCTTTCAGATTTATTTAATGCAACAAGAGATTGTCTTAATAATTTNCTCAAATGNTATGCAAATTTTCCACTTTCTTTTTTTGACTTGAATCCAGCTAGNGATTTTAATTCGGAATAAGTNAATGGTCCTTTAGAATTTAGAATTCTAAGAATATCAATTCTATTAGGACTAGCCATNACAGAAAAGATCATTCTGACACGTTTTGATGTTGATTGTAAAATTCCACCNCTATTTGTAGAAGATTCTGAATCTTCTTCTAAATCATTATCGTCAAAATCATCATCCATATCCATTTCTAATTCTTCATCATTCATTTTCATNAATGTGTTACAAAAAAACAGATTATTAAGATTTNTGNATAAAAAAGNAAANAATGATCGAAAGNAAAGATCTTTATNCGATNATTNTTTTTTCTTTNACTATTTTTCTTGAACATCAAGTGANAATTCAGATGTAGANAGTTTTTGTCCNCANGATGGACATTTACCATCATAAGGNTTCATTACATCTTTTAGAGATTTTAACATCTTCATGTCTTTGATCTTTTCACCACATTTACCACACGTTACTTCAACTGACATAGAAAAGATCGCATATACAAAATAATTAAGAATCTATTNTGATTTTTTTTAATAATTCAAGCAAATTATTTTACTGTTTTTCAACAATAATTCCACGTTCATCAAAANCAGTGATTTTGACTTTTGNTCCAACTGGGAGATCTTCAGGAGTTGCAATTCCTGCCATAAATCCAGAAATTCTCAATTCTGAATTATCTAGATTAATTACAACAAAAGCATATGGAGTATATTTCTCAAAGCCAGCAGGGGCTACTGTGATAATGGTATAAGTAGCAATTGTGCCTGTACCTTCCAAAAGAACATCCTCAAATCCTTTACTACCACATTTTAGGCAATAATATGCAGTAGACAAATGAAGATACCCACAGTCAGTGCATTTGTGAGTTAGTACTTTGCCATTTTTGGCGTTTTCAATAAGTTGTTCTTCAATAGACATTTTATACACTCTGAAAGACGTGAACAGCACAACTTGCACCAGTTGCGCCAAAATTATGAGTTAAACCGATTTTTGCATCTTTAACAGTTCTTTCACCAGCATTTCCAGTTAGTTGATCAAACACTTCTACTACTTGCCCTACACCAGTAGCTCCAATAGGGTGTCCTTTTGATTTAAGACCACCTGAAGGATTAATAGAAATATCAGAATTTAATTTTGTTCTACCTTCTCTAACTGCCTGAACACCTTTACCTTTTTCAAAGAATCCTAAATCTTCAGTATCAACAACTTCTGCAATAGTAAAGCAATCATGTACTTCTGCAAAATCAACATCTTTTGCAGTGATTCCTGCCATTTTGTATGCATCAGCAGCAGCAAGTTTTGTACTTGGAATTGTTGTTAAGTGTTCACGTCCTTGTAATGCAGCAGGAGAACCACCTCTTCCTGAACCAGTAACTTCAACATAATCTCCTCCATGTTGTTTTGCAAACTTTTCAGAACATAAAATTACAGAACTTGCTCCATCTGAAAATGGACAGCAATCATAAAGTTTTAGCGGACTAGCAACTACAGGAGATTTCATTACATCATCAATTGTGATTTTCTTTTGCATGTGAGCTTTTGGATTTAATACACCGTTATCATGATTCTTTACTGCAACTTGTGCAAAGTCTTCTTCAGTTGCATCAAACTCTGTTAAGTAAGCTCTTGCCATTGATGCAAACAATCCTGGAAATGATGCACCAGCTTGGCCTTCATAAAAGAAATCAGAACAATATGCAAAGTAAGTTGTTGTCCATTCAGTTCCTGTATGTGTTACTTTTTCAACACCAGTAACTAAAAGACAATCATAAAATCCTGCTGCAACATTGGCATATGCTTCTCTAAAAGATACAGAGCCACTTCCACATGCAGATTCAATTGTTAATGATGGTTTATCAGGAATTCCTAATCTACTCATCAAAACAGGTCCAATGTGTACCTGTTTATCTGCAACTCCAAAAACATTTGAAATGTAAGATGCTTTGATGTCTTTTGGATCAATTCCTGCACTTTCTATGGCTGAAACTGATGCTTGAGTAGTAATATCTGCAATACTATCTGCTAATTTTCCATATTTGGTGCTTCCAGCGCCAAGAACACAAACCTTTTCCACAAATGTGACTGACACAAATCCCTATAAAAATCGTTTTAGTAAACTTGTCATAGAAAATGCCATCAAAGAAAAAACTTCAAACTGTTCAAATCAAAAAAGTTACAGAAAGACATATCATAAAAACTTCAAAATCAAAAAGTAATATCTTCAAAAAAGAGATCATACAATTTTTAGATAGTAATGGATATCTTTCTTGGTCATCTAAAGAAAAAAAATATATGATTCTTGGAACAAATTCTCCAAAAAATGGACTAGTGCAATGTCCACAATGTAATATTGGAGAATTGATGGTTATTCGATCAAGAACTACAAGAAAACGATTCATGGGTTGTTCAAACTTTTATGGCGGATGTAAAGCATCTTCACCGTTATTACAAAAAGCAAGACTACGTGCAACAAAAAAACCGTGTGAAATATGTAAATGGCCAATGATTATTTTTCGTTATTCACGAAATCAAAAATGGATAAAACAATGTTCTAACTTTAATTGTGAAAGTAGAATTAAACCTTCAAAGTAGGATAGATATCTGTTCTTCTATTTTTGAGTAATGGTAAAACTTTTCGTGTTTGTTTTACTTTATTCAAATCTATATCAACAAAACCAATTCCTTGTTTCTTTTTCATATCAAGTAAAATTTTTCCAAATGGATCAACTACTAAACTTCTACCACAATAAATATTTCCAACTTGATCAGGTGCAATTACATAACATCCATTTTCTATTGCACGTGCTTTGTTAATTGTAATCCAATGTTCTTCTTTCATGTAACCTTTAACCCAAGCAGATGGAGCAATCAATACTTGAGAGCCTGCGGCTGCAAGTGAACGAGACATTTCTGGAAATCTCAAGTCATAACATATCATCATTCCAATTTTTCCTAATGATGTTTTTACGGGTTTTGCAATTTTTGAGCCTGAAGTCATTTTATCAGATTCTTTAAAGCCTAATGCATCATAGAGGTGAATTTTTCTATATGTAGAAATTACTTTGCCTGATGAATTAATGACAAATGAAGTATCATAAACTCGGTCTTTTTTTCTACTCTTTTCATAAAAAGAACCAATTATTTGTATATGGTTTTCTCTAGCAGTTTTTGCAATTGTTGAAACAAAATTTCCATTAATTGATTCAGATAAACTTGNAAGTTGTTTTGCACTTTGATTAGAATTTGTGTAAAACATCATAAATTCTGGAAAGGCACATAGTTTTGCATTTTTTAGAGNTGCTTTTTGAATATATGAAATAATTTTTTTTAAATTTACTTGTTTGTNAGTNGATGCNTTGAATTGAACTANTGCAGCTTTCATGAAATGNAATAATCACATGAGAATAAAAGGATAAACAATTGGTACNATNNCTNAATGTACCATTTTGTTATTATGTAAATTAGTTTTAGTTATGTTAAACAGACCATAGACGTNNAAAGTACTTGTCATTACCTGGGACTGNACAGGAATCATNCCAGTATTATTTTTTTTAAAAAATAATTAAAGTTGGTTTCCTGCCAAAAACCAATTTTCTTTAGGATTGTCTTCAAAAACAACAATNACATGATTTTCTTTTGTTTTTAGAATTTCAACTGCTGATTTTGTNATTGCTTTTGCATATTCATCTTTTTGTTCCTGAGTTCTACCAGGATACATTGACACNGTAATCAAAGGCATAAGAATTTCAAGTATATTCAAGAATTTATTCTTTCAATAATTCTTGTCTAGAGTCATTATCTGTAATCTGATCTGTATCCATATCTTGTTCCATATGTAAAATCAGAACTATGTGTTTTTTTGTAAATATAACCAGTTGCCAGACCTGCTGCAAATCCACCAATATGTGCCAANTATGCAACACCACCACCTGCAACACCAAACCCACTAACAAACAAAGGAAGTAGATTTTGGAAAACTAACCAAAATGGCAAAAACCAACGTGCCTGGATATGCATCATTCTCCAAAAGAATCCNAACATCATGAAAGTTTGAATTCTAGCTTTTGGAAAGATCATCAAATANGCACCAAGTATTCCAGATATTGCNCCAGAAGCNCCTACTGCAGGAATTACACTAGANGTATCNCCGTAAATGTGAAGTAGTCCTGCAAGAANTCCCCATATCAGATAAATTCCTAAAAATTTTATTTTTCCAAACTTTTGCTCAATGTTATCACCAAATATCCACAAGAACCACATNTTNCCTGCAAAATGAAGTANTCCTCCATGCATGAAAATAGAACTAAGTAAAGAAACGTATGGNACTGTAGGACAATCAAGTCTNACTGCACCTGCACCAAAATCAATCAAAGAACCAGGTGCNCCTGTAACACANTTTGGAACTGCACCCCAATTGTAAAACATTACAAATGCATTTGAATTTGTGAAATCAAAAAANTGNCCAGTATATGCTACTTGTATAAAAAATACAATTGCATTAATGATTATTAGAGATATNGTNACTTTTGGTTTAAAACCTGGAGGNTGTGGATTTTCATCACGTAATGGAAACAACATTAGCTATTNTTNATTATTAGAATTTGTATAATAATGTTGGAGAAAAATCATTAGTAATTAAAAAAGANTTTTGTAGATATTTAACTAGAATTTTTAGATAGTAATTCTAAAGCAATACCTAAGGGATTTGGATAATTCCTTCTTTAATCAAATATTGAATTCCTTGAAGAAATGTTTCATCATCAATAGTTCCATCTNCCAACCAACCTGCATTNTTTTTNACCCATGATGGGATTTGTTGTTGTAAATCATCAATAATTTTTTGNGATGGAATAACAATGATTTGNTTTTTAATTAAATAATCAATATCNTCTAGAAATTCAGAGTCAGNAATTTGACCAGTTGACCACNAACTANCATCATTTTGTATCCATTCAGGAATTAAAATNGGTTCAATTAATTCACCTTGGGGATCAAATCCTGTTATGGATAAAGTGCCTTCNGATTGNGNTTCTACTTCAAATGCCACATGCCAATTTCCAAAATCATCAATACTTTGAATTGANTNAANANATTCATCATNTAGAGAAACTTGGAAAGACTCATTTTCNGAATATCTTGGAAATTCNAAATTAATGTAATTTTCAAATGCCCATCCNTGAATTAGACTAAATGAAAGAATTGTTCCTTGTAAATTAAACTCNGGATATGATAATAAAATACTTGANTCATATCTAATTTTGAANGTGTCNTCATTTCTTGGAACATTCAAAATTATAATGCTATCTTGTCCTACTGCAAAACAACTGTAATACCACACATCATCAGCAATAGAAGGATCAGGATACATTGAAAAATNTCTTATTTCTCCAGGTTTGAAATTATTTATTGGTAGAACACTNTCTCCCATATCTAATGTTTCATNATCATANCCATGAATAATTGCAAGAATTTCGACATCTGAAATAGTTTCAGTNCCAGAATTAANTATTCTTCCAGTTANATGNCCATCATCATGTACAATCAAAGTTTCATCATATATCACATCAATAGGAATTGCTGNAGNCATTGTTTTTTGAANTGAAATTTCAGCAGGTTCAAGNAACGGNNTATTTGANATTTCAGGAAATTTAATTTTAAATGGNATTTCATTNCCAGAAACTAGNGATGTAAGTTGAACAGTTTTAGTAAATTTTTGNGTGTCATCAATTACAGAAATTGTCACTGTTGGAATTATAGGATANTTTAGATTATTTTTTACGTTTCCAACNACATTGAAAATTTCATTTGAATCAAAAAATCCNACATACTCATGAGATGGAATATAGACATCTACAGGNTCAGAAGGATCTTTTACTTTNTCCCATACGTCTGCATTAGCAGTAGGAATAATTAGAATTAATGAAAAAACAGCAAAAAATGTCAAATGNNNAAANATGGAATTTTTCANCACACTATTGTTTTGTATTGTCCATTAAATATNATGATATTAGCACACACAATAATTCAGAATANTTNANAATNATTTNTGNNAGTTNATTTTCTAAAATGAAAANATTCTACAATGCNTTGAAGATATCTTCGTATCCAGAAGATGCCTTTTCAATTGCAGATGGTCTGTAATCTTCAATAAATTTGTCTACNAGTTCTCTTGCTTTAATATGATATTTTTTCTTGAGTAAAACAACTTTTGTTTCTACCAATTCATCTTCAACAAGTTGTGAGAGATAAAGTGAAACAGTTGANGGNGATTTTTTTACCTCACTAACTAGTTGAGAAAATTCTAATCCATCTTTGANCACTAGTGCTAAAAGTAAATCACGNGGAGTTTGTTTTCTTAATGCTTTAATTACAATTAATTCATTTTCAGTGATTTGAGGAGAATAAAATCTAGTTTGTCTTGNACCACGATTNACTTTGANNATTCCATTTTTTTCTAGTTTTCCNAGATAATGACTNAGTACTCCATTTTTTAATCCAGATGAACGCATAATTTCACGAAANTGAATTCCTGGATTTNGTTCAATAATTTGTTGTAATTGTNAATTTCTATCAGTCATTTCTAAACACNCCTAANGCNAATAATCCNAATGTAGCAAANGTCAATAAATGTCCTANCTCNGAAAGTGGCATTTCACCAAGATCATAAACTGTAGGCCACGTAGTATCAATTAANAGTNCAAATTCNGCTGCAATAAAATTTCCAAAAGCTATTGTACTAAGNAAAAGTCGTTTTGTCCTTAATCTATAATATGCTAATCCAGCAAGTACTGTAATGAACACAGCAAGTGAAATTCCTCCAACATGTAAGAAAATGTGNGCAATATGATAACCATGTAACAAATGAGGAACAATNATTGGAAAAGCCAAAATTGCTACAACNCCTGCTACAACTATAGAAAATAGAGTAGATTTTNTTTCAANTATNCTTTCAGGNCTAAACAAAGTAATGATAATTNCCTAATTTTTCATTTAAAATTACTGGTTCATGTTTCGAATGNGAGATGATTAAACATGAATGATTCCTTTTTGAATCAAAAATTTCAATCCTTGAANAAATGTCTCATCATCAATTTCTCCATTTGCCCACCATGCAGCATTNTTTCTAATCCAAGATGGGATNTCNTTTGAGTGTNNAACCAGATNCNTGAGTGGTTGAAGTAATTACNATTATTTGGTTTTTTATTAAATATTCAATACCTCGAATGAATGTATTATCATCAATTTGTTCTAGAGACCACCATAATGCGTTGTTTCTAATCCAATCAGGAATAGAAATTTCATTTTGAATTGTAATCCTATCAATAACAATAGGAATCACAGTTTTTGCGAGTTTGTTGTTATCTAAATTATTGAAATTTAGATGAACAACTCCCGAAATATCTTGTGGAATAAAAAATTCTACAACATTATGTTTTTCTCTTGAATCAGTACTAATTCCGTTTTGTTGGAAAATTATTTTTTCATTTTGAGTAATAGAAAACTCATAATTCGTTGAAACGGGTTTATTTTTTAGGAAAATATCTGTAATATCAAAAATTATTTTTGCATTTGAATTAGATTTTAGAGTTTCTGGTTCCCAAGATACAAGAAGTCTAAATTGTCCATTTTCAGTGACTGAACTCAAATGAGAATAATCACGATCTGGTTTGATTACAAAATCCATTGAATTTTGAGTAGGGTTACTTGCAAAGATATTCAATAATTCTTTTTGATAAATAATAAAATGAACTACACGTTCGTCAGAAAAAAAATCATCAATATTTACAATATCTTCTGATAGTTTGATTCCATTAACATACATTGAAAATCCAGAAACTAGTAAATCACCAAAATTTTTTGGAATTTGAAGTTCTTCATGAACAACAGAGGTTTGTTCAATGTTAGATTGACTCCATTCAAATGGCATCAAAAAACTAATTTCTTTTAAATTTGAATCATATTCAAAGTTTGAAATTTCATCATAATATGTCACTACACGAATAGTTTGTTCTCCAAAATTTGGATCAGTTATCTCATGTTGTGAGATTTGGGCAATAGAAATTCCTGCATTAAATACGAATGGATCATCTAATTTTTTGGAATACCCATCTGCTGAAAGTATAGTAATATCAAATTTGTATAATCCACCTTCACTAAGTTTTGGTCCTTTAACATTGACCATTCTACTTTCAAGTCCCAGTAAGGAACCAAAAAAATCACCACTATTCTTTTCTTCCAATACTATAGAATCAATATTTTCTGAAACAAAATTAAAGACAATAAATCCATTATCAGCCTTGAATTCTTTTTCAAACAAAAATGTCTCACCACGATAAGAGTTAATCAGAAATGTAACATCACGTAATGTGATTTTAGAATCAAAATCAATTAATGAAATAGAAATTTGTTGATCATCATTTGTTTCAGGATCATTTTGTGATGATGAGACCTCCAAAGCAATTTGTCGTCCATTGAATTCTACAGGAGGGAATATTTCACTTCCAACTCCATGTCCATACACATAATCAAACGCAAATAATGAAGAAAATACTAGAAAAGAAAGTAAAAGTATATTTTTCAACTCAAGTCCACTTGGTTGGATCTTTTTTATGAATTTCTTTCCCATCAATGGTAACTGATTCTTTTTCTTCAAAAACAGTATGCCATTTTCCATTACTTGGAAAGATTTTGTTCATCTCTTCAACTTTTTCATTAGTTGGAGCTTTATTCATTAAAGCCCCCCATTTCATGTTTGGAACTTTGGGCATGATATCATTGATGTCTTTCATTATACTTTCACTCTAAGAATTTATTTAAAAACATACTATTGAACTCGTAAAATTCCTTCTTTGATTAAGAACTGGATTCCTTGTACAAATGAATCATCATCAATTACACCATCTGCCCACCAGCCAGCATTATTTTTAATCCAAGATGGGATTTCAGCAGGTGTTTGTACTTCAGGGGTTATGGTAGTTTTTGAAATAGTAGGTCCAATTTCAATTAGTCCTGAACCAATTCCTGCAAATTTAGGATTGTAATCTAATCCAGTACCATAAACTAGAATATCAATTCTATATTGTCCTTGTGAAGGGATGAAAAGTTTTTGAACATCAATTCCTTCAGTGGCAAGAATTCCAAGATTTTGAGGATCATCACCTGAGAATCTTGCTAATTCTTGATTACTTTCATTATCAATAAAAGAAATCGTGTATCTAATGTCATTAATTAAATTTCTATTTTCATCAAAGAATGCAATTTCAAAAGGAACGTCAGATCCTGCACCATGATTTCCATCCCATGAAATGTTTACATTTGTTGGTACTTGTTCATAGTTTGTAGTATCAACTAGATAAAATTCGGTGGAACTTTTTGATACCTCACTTTGTGGAACTAGTTTCAAATCCATTTTTTTGTTATCAAAATTATCTGAACCTAATGTTTCATTGATTTTTAGTAATTCATTATTTGTTATCAAGAAATGAACAATATTGGTATCGTCATATGAATAAGGATCATTTAGTAATGCTCTTTGATCAATTTCTACACCATTAACATATCCTTTGAATTGTTTTCCTTCTGCATAAGGTGCAAATGTTTTTGGAACTCTAACTTCTTCATGCACTACTTGTACCAAATTAACATAATCAGGACTCCAATCAAATGGCATATCAAATGCTATAGAATTATCTGACTGATCAAATTTAAAATTATCAACATCGTCATAGTATGTTTTTACAATTACTGGAACTTCAGCATTTGCAGTTTTAATGAAAAAGTCTTGTTCTTGTGCCACACTAACAAAAGTATCATAGCTTAGTCTTTCTGCAAGAACAGTTCTTGGACTAGTTGCAGCTTCAATATCAATTACAATTTTGTATAATCCACCTTTTACAAATATTGGACCTGTAATTGAGGGTCTTCCACAAATATCTAAATTATCATCTGTGCATTCTGCACCCTGTACAAATAGAGCACCAGGCGCACTAGCATGTTCAGAGCCACCATAAGTAGTACAATCTTTTAGGTAAATCTCATCACATCCAGCTTTTGGTTTAAGTTTTACATCTAATCTCCCATCATTATCATAAAACAAATTTCTAGCTAACAATTCACCACTTTGCCATAATTCTACTCGGTATGTTACCTTGTCAAGATTTTCATCAGTTAATATATCAAAGAAACGGATTTGCATATTTGCAGAATCAATTTCCCCTACTGTAATATCAGAAGGACTCAGTTGTGTACGTACAGTTACTTCCATATTACCAAATGAAATTGGTTCCGCTTGATCACCACCAAGTCCATGTCCAAAGGCATCAGGAAGAAGTAAAGGAAGTACAGAAATTGCGATAATTGTCATTAACAATGTAAATTTGCTATACAATGATTAAATTAGTTAAATTCCATATTTATAGTTGGCATAGAATTTCTCTGCCTGATAATTTTTTAGATGTTTAAAGTACAACTTTTATTTGTCAGATTACGACTGAAAATATGAAATTTCTTTTTGCATTATTACTAATTCCACTTTTAGTAATTCCAGCATATGCAGAATCACAAACATTACCAACAGAGGAAGGGACATTGGATGTTAAATTAACACATGATGCAATTGAACCAAATATTCAAACAAAGATAAGTATTGATTTTATCAATCCTTACACACAAAAAATTCAAGAACATGTTGATTATACAATTTCCGTTTCAAAAGATGGTGAAAATGTTTTTGGACCTATTCCTCTTACTCATACATCACTAGGTTCTGTTAAAATTCCAATTGAATTCAATCTTGGTGAAGGAGTATATACAATGAACTTTGAAATAGAGGGGATTTTGTTTCAGCCAATTCCTAAAGAAATGGTTTCTTTTGATATTGTAGTAGGTGATATCCAAACAACATTACCTCCTAATGAGGGAGTACAACCAGATGAAGAGAATGGTGGAGGTTGTCTCATAGCTACTGCAACATATGGTTCTGAGATGGCATTAGAAGTTCAACAATTAAGAGAACTTAGAGATAATACATTACTAAACACTGAATCAGGAACAAGCTTCATGAGTACATTCAATGATGTTTACTATTCATTCTCACCTGTAATTGCAGATATGGAGCGAGAACATCCTGTCTTCAAGGAAATGGTAAAAGTAGTAATCACTCCAATGATTTCCAGTTTATCAATTCTGAATTATGTAGATATGGATTCTGAAAGTTCAGTATTAGGATATGGAATATCATTAATCCTACTTAATTTGGGAATGTATTTGGGAATTCC
>PBZV01000007.1 GCA_002730325.1 Nitrososphaerota archaeon | reverse complement strand
TAATTTAGTTAAACAATCTTAGGAACAAAACAGCTTTTTCGCAGAATTTTTCTGATTTTAAAATCAAACTTCAGAACCGCCATCAAGGTCTCCTCCTGAACCATCTGTGTATGGTTCTCCACCAGGATCATTCAGATAATCAATTAAAATTGGTTGATCAACGAAATAACCAATCATGTCCATGTGATTCATGTGTAGCATTTGAGACATCATTGCACCGTTTACAATTCCCATAGTGAACATCATAGGAAACATCTCTTTCATACCATTCATTTTATTTCTTAGTGGTTCTTTCTCTTTTGCCTCATAGTGTTTGACTAACAAATTCCAATTATCTTTCATCTCTTCAATTTTATCTTCAACTAACTCTATTCCAGATTCTTTAAGAATTAATTTTGGATTGATTTTTCTTGAAATCCAACCTTCAGATTTATCCATCTCAAGATGTCCAAATCTTTCAAGTTTGTTTATACTATCATTGATTTTACTACCATGAATTTTGATGGGTAATTGTTTTGTAATTGTAAACACCTTTTGAACTCCATTTCTCACTAAAGTCATAATTATGAAATCTATTTCTTCAAGTTCCTTATCTGAATCCATTCTAGAACAATATCATAATTTGATTCAGATAAGCATGATCATGCCTAATCTGAGTAATTATTTCTCATTTTAAAAAAGGATTTTCTTTGTTAGTATCAAACATTATGGCAGAGTGAGTTTTTTTTGTGAAATCTCTATCAGTGTTTGTGTGTAAAATGAGTAAAAGTTCCTCAAAAACTTCTTAACCTAAGTATTCTCCTTGTGAATATCTAATGAACAAAAAAGCTATCATTACAAGTGCACTACCCTATGCCAATGGAGAAATTCATCTAGGACATGTTGCATCAACATATCTTCCTGCTGATGTTACTACAAGATTCTTAAAACAAAATGGAGTGGAGGCTTACTATGTTTGTGCTTCTGATGATTTTGGAACTCCAATTTTAATTCAATCTGAAAAACAAGGAAAGACTCCATCAGACTATGTTGCTCACTGGAATAAACGAGATTTTGAAGATTTTTCAGCATTTAACATTGGATTTGATTATTTCTATAAAACAAGTTCTCCAGAAAATATTGAATTTGTTCAGGATGTGTTCAAAAAACTAAATGATTCTGGACATATCTATGAACAAGAAATTATTCAATTCTATTGTAAAAATGATAAAAAATTCTTGCCTGATAGATATGTAAAAGGTATTTGCCCTTACTGTAAGGCTGAGGATCAATACTCTGATTTGTGTGAGAGTTGTGGTCGTGTGCCTGAAGAAATCACTGATCCAAAATGTTCCCTTTGTGGTGCTCCTCCAACAAAAGAGAAAACAACACATTATTTCTTTAAACTCAAAAACTTTGCTGACTCATTATCTAAATGGCTAGAAGAAAATGAACATCTTCAAAAAGATGTAAAAAAATATGTTCAGAATTGGATTAAATCTGGACTGATTGATTGGGATATTACTAGAGATATTTCTTGGGGTGTTCCTGTCCCATTAGATGATGCGAAGGGTAAGGTATTCTACGGTTGGTTTGACAATCATTTGGCATACATCTCTACTGCATTAAAATTCTTAAATGACAAAGGAATTGATGGAAAAGAATTTTGGAATTCTGCTGACATTTACCATTTTATTGGAAAAGATATTGTGTATCATCATTATCTTTTCTTGCCTGCAATGCGATTGGGAATTGATAGTGAGTACAAGTTACCTGATTACATTCCTACTAGAGGTCATCTGACATTGGAGTCAAAGAAAATTTCAAAAAGTAGAAACTGGTACATTGGACTAAAAGAATTTTTGGAATATTATCCTGCAGATTATTTGAGATATTATTTGATTTCAATTAATCCTTATTCTCAAGATGACTTGAATTTTGATTGGGATGACTTTACTACTAGAATTAATTCGGAACTAATTGGAAACCTTGGAAACTTTGTAAATCGTGCATTAGGATTTACAAAAAAAGCATTTGATGGAAAAATCCCTGAAATTGAACCATTTGATGAAAAGGACACTGAAGCTGAACAAAAAATCAAAAGTCTTTCTGATGATGTTGGACAACTAATGGAACAAAATCATATTGATAGAGCATTGAAAAAAATTATGGAATTTTCTTCATTCTATAACCAGTATTTTCAACACAAAGAACCTTGGAAAAAAGGTCCTGGAACTGCAAATTGTGTATTTTTGTCTGTCAATGCTGTAAGAACTATTGCGATATCTCTTTCTTCATTTTTGCCTGAATCCGCACAAAAAATCTGGAATCAGTTAGGATTAGATGGAAAAATTAGCGACTATGCCTGGAATGAAATGTCTGAATTAGGTATTCCTTCTGGATATGATTTGGGTGAGGCATATCCACTATTTGCACGAGTCGAGGTATCTGACGTTGCAAAATATAAAAAACAATTAGGTCCTTCTGAGAAATAATGAAACCAATTCCAAGAATCTCAACTAGGGGATATTATGATTTATCCACTGGAAAAACTTTGAAAAAAAATCAATACTATCTGTACCCAAAAAAAGATTTTACAAAACTCATTGATTCCAAAGAACTCACAATAATGATTCATGGTTTAAGAAATGACAATGCAGGTGCAATTGCCAAAGTTGTTTTAGCAAAGAATAGATTACGCAAACTCAAATACTTTCATCCTGTAATTGGATTCAGTTATGATTCAAATACAACTGGTGCACATTTAATCAAACACGCCAAACATGCACTTGCTGTAGGGCAAACCATTGCAGTAAAAAATGGTAAAAACCTTGGACTATTCATTGAATATTTTAAATCAACTAGTCCAAAAACAAAGATTCGATTAATGGGTCATTCTTTGGGGTCTCAGGTAATTTTGAGCACTGTGGAGTATCTTTCAAAAAAGAAAGAGAATGAAAATATTATTGAATCTATATATTTTTTTGGTGCATCTGTAACTCAAGATGTTCCCTCTTCAAAAAAATATGGAAAGATACTGCAAAAAGTAATTAACAAAAAAATTGTCAATCATTATGCNCCTACAGATGANGTTCTTTTTTGGGCCAATAAAGAAAAATATGTTTTAGGACCTCTTGGTCTAAANGGTGCATCTGGAAAACCTATTTCTAAGTATCAACANAAATTAGTTAAACCCAAAAACCATCGATTTGCAAGCTATTCTGCTGTGTTGAATTCNTTTCCTTAAATTTTATTTTTATTCATATTTTTTTAAAAAACTANTTATCTTTGAAATTCAAGTTGNCAAAACTTGTTTTTATGCCTATATTTTTNAAATTCANATGAAACAAATNTGGAATTTAACAAATCTGTTCNTAATTACTGAAACCANTTGTAAATAAAGATCAATCCAAACAGACCCAAGAGTACAAGAAACATNAACCGCGGCATTTCCTTTGGTTTNCCNGANGAGAAAAATGACTTGTGTGTATATTTGGGAATGATNAANTCATTATACATCCAAATTATAAAAAAATTCTCAAATCAATAATTCATAAAGTAGATTTTTTACTCAAAACTAATGGTATTATCGATAAATTTTGTTGTATTNGGNAAACAAGATATTGCATCTGAATTTGGAAAGAAGGGAACTGTGACTGATCTTTCTCTTTTTGATAGAAAGGAATCTGATATTATTAAAACATGGGTCACTCCTAGTGGATTCCCNGAAAAGATACAACCTCTTTTTCAAGCAATCAATTTGGCAGAATATGTAATATTTCATGTAGANAAATTAGACAAATTTACCGGGGAGCAAATTATTGCCCTTGATTCCNTAAAAAAAGAAAAAGGAATTTTGTCTCATACATTTGATGTTGATGAATCAAAACTAAATTTAATGATAAAGGGAACTGTTGTTGAAAATTATGTCCAAGTTGAACAAGACAAAATTAAAGAAGAGATGGANAAACTNGAACCTATTTCAAATGATTCTCCNTCTGAGATGGTAATTGATCATTGTTTTGATGTNAAGGGTGTTGGAACTGTAATCNTGGGAAAAGTAACTAATGGNAAAATAAAACAATATGATAATCTAAAATTATATCCTGCTGGGATTGATGTTTTGATAAAATCTATTCAAATGCATGATGATCCTGTCACTGAATCTGTATGTCCTGCCAGAGTTGGATTNGCAGTAAAGGGTGCAAAGCCTGATGAAGTTTCACGAGGTGATGTGATTTCTGTAGAAAATGCTGTNGATGTAAAATCTGAAATAGAACTTGATTTTACAAAAAACCCNTTCTTTAAGGGNGATATNNCTGAAAATCAGGGATGTTTAGTNAGTGTGGGNCTACAAGTNAAAGCTGCCAAATTCACATCTATNTCNCCTTTAAAATTAAAATTTGAAAAACCNATTNTTTGTAAATCTGGAGACATNGNAGTTATTCTNAAACCTGAATCCACTACCATCCGAATTNTNGGNAGTGGTGNAATTCTATAACCTAATGTTTTTCTAATTCAATGCTAAACTTTTTGTGATTAATNATGGAACCNNTNCGTTCTTGNCCTATTTGNCCTGATTGTGGTTCAAAGNGATTCANTAGNCTNTCTGGAGATAAAGTCACTGTAAAATGTCGTAACTGTAATAAAATAATTGAAATCTANATTTCATAGTTAATATTTGCAANATCNTTGATATTGGCATGGCAAAAACATGGAAAGATTCTGATATCAGCCTTGACCCAATTAAGGATCAAATAGTCGCTGTAATTGGTTATGGAATCCAAGGTGATGCACAAGCAAATAACATGAAAGACTCTGGTCTTAATGTGATANTTGGTCTTAAAGAAGGCGGAANCAGCTGGAAAAAGGCAGAAGCTGATGGTCACAAAGTAATGTCNGTTGCAGATGCAACAAAACAAGCAGACATTATTCACGTATTGATTCCTGACATGATTCAAGGTCAAGTATACAAAGACGATATTGNACCAAATCTTTCAGATGGAAAAGCATTGTCATTTTCTCATGCAGCTGCAATCTATTGGAAATGGATTGAAGCTCCGGCCAATGTTGATCTTATAATGATTGCACCAAAGGGACCTGGATCTAAAGTTAGAGAAACATATCTTGATAATTTTGGAACTCCTGCAATTGTTGCAGTTGAACAAGACTTTACAGGAAAAGCTTGGGATAGAACATTAGGTATTGCAAAAGCAATTGGAAGTGCAAGAGCTGGATTAATCAAAACTGCTTTCAAAGAGGAAGTAGAAACTGATTGGTTTGGTGAGCAAGCAGACCTTTGTGGTGGTGCAGCTTCTATGGTAACAAATGCATTTGAAACTCTAGTTGAAGCAGGCTATCAACCAGAAATTGCATACTTTGAAGTTTTACATGAACTCAAACTCATNGTAGATATGATTCAGAGATATGGAATTAANGGTATGTGGCGACGAGTTAGTGAAACTGCCAGATATGGTGGATTAACTCGAGGACCAATGGTTATGGACAAATCAAGTAAAGAGAACATGAAAAAAGTTCTTACNATGATTCAAGATGGTACTTTCAATAATGAGTGGATTTCTGAATACCAGAAAAATGGTAAAGAATCATTTGATAAATACATGAAAGAATATGATGAACACCAAATTGAAAAAGTTGGTAAAGAAATGCGTAAAATGATGTGGCCTGATTCCACAGAATAATCTTTTTTATTTTTCTAAATCTTTTTTATTTTTAATTTTTAGAAACATCTAATTCCAATTAAAATACATCAAAAATTGTTGGGACTAATCATTAATTGTGAATGTATAAAATGTGACTGTGGGGAAGAATTTGAAACTATTGAGACTGAAGAGTTACTTAATTTAGTACAGCATGGACGATTAAGTCAAGAACAAACTCTGTTTTTAAAATCAAGAATTGGTAGTAAATTATGTAAACAATGTTTTATTGACAATCACAATACATAATTCTTTAGAAAAAATTCTAAACTGCTGATGTTAAAATTAATGCATTACTCTGATTTGTTTCTCAGTGTCTCTGATGAAATCCTCATATTTCATTATCTGAGTAGTTAAACGGAATGCATCCATTTGATCATCATTTTTTTTAGAACCCAATAATGGCTTTCTTAACCTCATCAATTGTTCTTGTTGTTCTGTGGCTTTGAAAATATCATTTCTAAGATCTTCTATTGTTGCCATATTATGAATGGTCAAATTAAAGATATAAGATTTTCATTAAATTTCAATTAAAAAATACTTTAAAATTATATTTTTCTTAATTTTGCTACGCCGGAATTGATATGTTCAATAATTGTAGGTAATGTTGTACCTGGACCATAAACATGATCAACTCCTGATTTTACCAGATCTTCATGATCTATTTCTGGAATTACTCCTCCTCCAACAATTAAAACATCATTGATCTTTTTCTTTTTTAATGCCTTTACCACTCTTGGGAAAAGTGTTCCATGTGCACCATTAAGCAAACTCATTGCAATTGCATCAACATCTTCGTCTTCTGCAATTTGTGCAATTCTTTCGGGTGTTGCAAATAATCCTGAATAAATTACCTCCATCCCTGCATCTCTGAATGCTCTACACAATACTAAAGCCCCTCTATCGTGTCCATCTAAGCCTAGTTTTGCAACTAGGATTTTGACATTCCGTGATGCTGTTTTTTGCTTCATGATGTGATTCGTATTCTGTATCTTTTAAAGGCTTTATTTGATTTTCGATAGTTAATACATTTTAGATTCTTTCTAAATTAATAACGGAATCGTGTGATTTCACTAATAGAAAATCTACATAAAGCGTATCAAAATTATCAAAATTGTGGATACCGCTCCAATTAATTACGAACTAACTTTTGAACCCGATTTAAAAAAATTCACATTTTCTGGAACTGAAATTCTTACCGCATCTTGCAAAAAACCTACAAATCAAATCATCATGCATTGTGCAGAACTGAAAATTAAATCATGTATCATAAAATCAGGTGATGATGTTATTTCATCTACTCCAAAAACAAATGAGAAAAAAGAAGAATTATCAATTAAATTATCAAAAAAAATTAAAGGGATTGTAACAATTAGTTTAGAATTTGAAGGAATTCTAAATGATAGATTGTTGGGATTTTATCGCAGTCAATACAAACAAAATGGAAAAACAAAATATCTTGCAACCACTCAATTTGAAGCAGCTGATGCTAGGCGTGCATTTCCTTGCTGGGATGAACCTGAGGCAAAAGCTACTTTTGAAATCTCAATTATTGCTGATAATCAATTTACTGCAATCTCGAACATGCCCGTAATATCCAAGAAAAAATTAAAAAACAAAACTCTTTACAAATTTGGAAAAACACCTGTTGTATCTACATATTTGATTTATCTTGGAGTTGGAGAATTTGAATATTTAACAAGTAAAACTGGTAAAGTACAAATTCGTGTAATTACTACAAAGGGAAACAAATCAAAAGGAAAATACTCCTTAGACTTGGGAAAGAAATTACTAACATCTTATGAAAAATATTTTGGAATAAAATACCCATTACCTAAATTAGATTTAATTGCAATTCCTGATTTTGCAGCAGGTGCTATGGAGAACTGGGGAGCTATTACATTTAGAGAAACAATTCTACTTTATGATCCAAAGACCTCTTCTACTAGAACAAAACAATTCATTGCAGAAGTAATTTCTCATGAAATCGCACATCAGTGGTTTGGCAATTTAGTTACTATGAAGTGGTGGAATGATTTGTGGCTCAATGAGTCCTTTGCAACATTCATGGCAACAAAGTTTGTTGATAAATTTTATCCCGAGTGGAATTTGTGGGATCAGTTCATTGAAGATGCAATGAATAGCGCAATGGGGCTTGATTCTCTTAAAACTACACATCCAATTGATGTTACTGTTAATTCTCCTGCTGAAATCAGAGAAATCTTTGATGTCATATCTTATGATAAAGGTGGATGTGTTTTGAGAATGCTTGAAAATTATGTTGGAGAAACCAATTTTAGAGCAGGACTCAAAAAATATCTTTCATCATTCAAGTATGGAAATGCACAGGGACAAGACTTGTGGGATGCAATTGGCAAAGCATCGAAAATGCCTGTTAGTGCAATGGTTAATTCATGGCTAAAACAACCCGGATTCCCTCAAGTGGAAATTTCTCAAAATGATAAATCTCTAGTTTTAAAACAGAGCAGATTTTTGATGGAACCTACTCCTAAAACCCAGAAAGGTCTATGGCATGTTCCAATAACTCTTGGATTGGGAAATGAAACTATCACAAAACTAATGACAAAAAAATCAATTACTGTAAAAACTCCGTCTAGTCCTGGGTTTGTTGCGAATATTGGCAGAACTGGATTTTATCGTGTAAANTATGATGATGGAATACTANTNGATCTAAAAATGCTTGTAGATCAAAAACAAATTCCTCATGTAGATAGATGGGCGATTCAAAATGATTTGTTTGCATTATGCATTGCAGGAAAAGAAGANGTTGCAAATTATTTGGATTTCACTGATGCATACTTTGATGAGGANTCTTANCTNCCNCAAACAAATGTTGCAAACAATCTAAACTTTTTAGCTTCGTTAACATTCTTTGAAGACTTTGGTGATGAGATTCGTGANTATNCTATAAACTACTTTAGAAAAATTTTATCTAATCTNGGATGGATNCCAAAAANNTCNGATAAACATACTGATGCATTTATGAGNGGATTTTCAATTTTTGTATTGGGTAAATTTGGTGATGACTCNATAATTGAACAAGCTGAAATTAAATTCAAAGCATTTTTGAAAAACCCNTCAACTTTACANCCTGATATTCGNGAAGCAATTTTNTCTCTAGTTGCATGGAATGGAAATGCAAAAACTCATTCACAATTTGTANCNCTATACAAAAAAGCAAAAACTATGGANGAGAAATTGAGATTCTTGGGAGCAATGTGTAATTTCCGTANTGAGAAATTACTAATCAAAACACTACAGTTCTCTCAAACATCTGANGTCCGTTCACAAAATATGCAATTACCAATTATGAAGATTGCAGCAAATCCNTATGGNAAAAAGATTCTATGGCCATGGCTCAAGAAGAATTGGGGTAAAATGAGCAAAAANGTGGGATATGGAAANCCANTGTTNAANAGAATTGTTGCAAGTATNACTCTAGTTGCAGATGACTCTATGGAGTCAGACATTAAAGCATTTTTCAAGAAAAATCCNACNCCTGGAACTGAGAGAACCCAAACTCAGACATTAGAAAAAATTAGAATTTATTCTAAATTATTGAGAAAAATGAAAAAAGACTTTAAACAAAATGGCTAGAAAGATTCTTCCTGCTATCTCTCTTGGAGTAATTACAGTATTTGCNATANTTTTTCTTGGCGGCGGNGCAACTGATGACAAGGATNTTTTACGCCAAACATTCCAAGTTGATGCTACATATTATGAAACAGGAAATGTTGAGATTTCCTTTTTTGACAAATCTGGNAAAACTACTTCTGTGGTNATGGAAATACTTGGAATGGATGAGACTTTTCAGAAATCATATNCTGGTACCCAATTTACAGAACTAGTCNCATTCCCAAANACTCCAAAATATGGATGGGCTATTCATCCAGTTGTATTGGAGATTNAACATNNAGAATTTGGTCANATNCAATTAAAAACNGAAATTCATGAATNNGANCAANCNCTNCCTCCTGTNATTTNCTCNAAACCNTAGATCAGATTCAAAGAATTTATTCTACCTCTANATATTTGAAATATCTTGGAGTTACTTGCTGATTTNAAAAAAGGNAAACGTGGAGCAATTGCAAAAGCAATAACTNTAGTTGAAAANGATAAAAAAGAANCAAAGAAATTATTAAAAAAAATATTCAANGANACTGGCAATTCNATGGTTATTGGAATTACTGGACCAGCTGGTGCAGGTAAAAGTTCTCTGATAAANAAAACTGCAATNNTNNTAAAAAAANTGGGCACAAAACCTGCAGTTCTTGCAATTGATCCTACTAGTCATATTACTGGNGGTGCAATTTTAGGTGACNGAGTCCGAATGANTGAATCNACTGATTCNGGAACTTATATCCGCAGNATTGCNTCTCGTGGTGCAACAGGTGCGGTCTCTCNTTCNTTACGTAATAGNATTCGAGTATTGGAGTATGCAGGNTTTAANCCAATNATTATTGAAAGTGTGGGAGCNGGACAAACTGAAGTNGAAATAGCAAATATTGCAGATNTCANAACAGTTGTGTTTAATCCAAANACTGGTGATAGNATTCAAACTATCAAAGCAGGACTAACTGANATTGGAGATATCTATCTTGTAAACAANAGTGACCTTAGTGGAACAAACCAACTTTTTGATGCAGTNCGAGATTTTATTGGNGATACTGACCGAAATCCTATNNTCTTAAAAACATCTGTTAAAAAAAATTCTGGAATTTCAGAATTTGCNAAAACTCTCATNAAACTAATGGAGTCAAAAAAGNAATCTAAAAAAGAAAAAGATTCAGAAAGACTNGAATCTGAACTAAAAGATATTGTTTTAAATAACNTCAAAGAAAAAATTGANGATATGNTAGATTCTGATAAAACATTTTCAAATTANCTTAAAAAATTAAATACAAAAAAAATAAACCCTTATGATGCAGGAGACAAAATAACAAAATCNTTACTAAAANAAAATGNCTGACAAATCAAAACCNGAAAAGAAAATNTTTACTGATTCCAACTTTNCTGTAAAGCGTATTTATCAAAAATCTGCTAAAAAGAAACCTACTGAAGATGCTGGTAAATTCCCCTTTACTCGTGGAATTCATCCTGGAATGTATCGTCAAAGATTTTGGACCATGCGTCAATATTCTGGATTTGGAGATGCAAAATTAACTAATGAGNGATTCAAATTCATGCTTGAAAAGGGNCAAACTGGACTTTCTATGGCTTTTGACTTGCCGACTCAAATTGGATATGATTCTGATTCTCCACAAGCAGAAGGNGAAGTNGGNAAAGTAGGTGTNTCAATCACATCAATCAAAGANATGATGACTGCCTTTGATGGTATTCCTTTAGGNAAGGTAAGTTCTTCCATGACAATTAATTCATCNGCATCTACNTTACTTGCATATTATATNGNAGTGGGTGAATCTCAAGGATTCAAAAGTCANGAACTTCGTGGTACTACACAAAATGATATTCTCAAAGAATACATTGCAAGAAATACCTACATCTATCCTCCGCAACCATCAATGAGATTAATTGGAGANATGATTGGGTATTGTGCAGAAAAAGTTCCATCTTGGTATCCTGTATCNATNTCTGGTTATCATATGAGAGAAGCTGGTTGTACTGCAACACAGGAGGTTGCATTTACTTTAGCNAATGCCATTGCATATATTCAAACTTGTATTGATGCAGGATTNAAAATTGATGACTTTGCACCNCGTTTGTCATTTTTCTTTTGTTGTACTATTGAGTTCTTTGAAGAAGTTGCAAAGTTCAGAGTTGCAAGAAAGGTNTATGCAAAAATTCTCAAAGAAACATTCCATGCAAAAAATCCNCGTTCNTTACAATTAAAATTCCATACNCAAACTAGTGGTGAATCATTAACTGCNCAACAACCNNATAANAATATTATTCGTGTTGCAATTCAAACCATGGCTGCAGTTGCAGGTGGTACTCAATCATTACACACCAATTCTAGAGATGAAGCATTGGCTTTACCTACTCAGGAATCTGCCAAAATTGCATTAAGAACTCAACAAATTGTTGCTCATGAAAGTGGCATTACAAAGACTGCAGATCCTCTTGCTGGTTCTTACTATTTGGAGGATTTGTGTGACAAAATTGAGGCTGATGTTTGGAAGTATTTGAAGAAAATTCAAAAGATGGGTGGCTCAGTAAAGGCAATTGAGAAAGGATTCTTCCAATCTGAAATTAGAGCAAATGCATATCGTCTTAAAAAAGAGGCAGATTCTGGTGAACGAGTAATTGTTGGTGTAAACAAGTATGAGGAACAAGAGGAACAGCCAGACTTGTTAAGAATTGATGGTAGAATTGAAATTCAACAAAATAAGGCAATTAAAAAATTACGTGCATCCAGAGATAATAAAAAATTAGAAAAAGCATTATCTGCAATGAAAAGTGCAGCTGACACTGATGAAAATTTAATGCCATACATTGTTGACTCTGCAAAAGCATTTGCTACAACTGGAGAAATCAGTAATACTTTCAGAGAGGTATTTGGTGAATATCGTCCAAAAGAGGTCTTTTAGATGAAAATTGATCATATTGCAATTGCAGTTAATGATGTCGAGGAATCAGCTAAAGTATACCAACAAGCATTAGGTGTTGATTCCGTTGAATTTGAAACAGTAGATTCTGAAGGTGTTAAAGTTGCAATTATTCATTTGGAAAATGGCCGGATTGAATTAATGCAGCCCACAAATGATTCCAGTCCAATTAAAAAATTTCTAGACAAAAAAGGTCAAGGATTACACCATATGGCCCTAGATACTGGTGATATTGAAGGCGAGGTAAAAAGAATGGAAGGATGTGGAATCCAGTTTTTAGGTAATATTAGACCTGGTTCTGCTGGAACTAAAGTTACATTTATCCATCCAAAATCATTACATGGTGTGTTGGCAGAACTATGTTCTCATCCAGAATAATTATTCCATCATTTTTAGAGTATCAGATGCTGTGATAATCCCTACAACTTTTGATTTCTTTGTAACTAAGATACATTTTGAATATCTGATTAATGGAACAAGTACATTTGCTGGTGTATCCCAATCAACTATTGGTGGAACTGAATCCATCACTTCTGAAAGCTTTGCATTTTTTAGTTCTGTCTCATTATCAATTGCTAAATGTTTTACAATTCCATCTTCACTGATAACTCCTACAATTTCTTTTTCATCAAAGATTGGGATTTGACTAATTGATAACTTGTGCATTTTTTTAATGGCATCATGCAATGTGTTTGTAGGTTTTAATTTTATGATATCTTCACTACAAAAATCTCCTGCTTTATGAGTCGATGATTTTCCTTCTAGATTTGCCAAATTCTCAAAAATCTTTTTTGCTGTTTCATAACTTGGTTGACTTCTGCCTGACTCTATTTGATTGATCATTGATGTACTAACTCCTACCAATACTGCTAGTTTTTTTTGAGTGATGTTTAATTTTTGACGTTGTTGTTTTATGGAATCAATTCTTGGAAGCATACCGTAAATTCAGTAAAGCTTAATGTATATTAAACTATACTTTATTATTTTCTTTTTGAATTCTCAATTGCTGCTTGCGCTGCTGCAACAATTGCGATTGGGATTCTATGAGGTGATGCACTGACATAACTTAGTCCTGCACTGTGACAGAATTTTATTGAACTTGGATCTCCGCCATGTTCTCCACAAATCCCTACTTCCATATTCTTTCTAATTTTTCTACCACTTGCAATTCCTATGTTGATTAAATTACCTACTCCATTGACATCAATTGATTGGAATGGATTTTTTTCAAGAAGTTCTTTTTCCATATATTCTGGAAGGAATTTACCTTCAACATCTTCTCTGCTGAAACTGAATGTTCCTTGTGTCAAATCATTTGTTCCAAAACTAAAGAATTCTGCAGTTACTGCAAGTTCATTTGCAGTTAGTGCTGCTCTTACTACTTCAATCATTGTTCCAAAGTTAATTTTTAATTTCATCTTGTTTTTTGTTTCCACTTCTTTTTTGATTTTATCGTAAATTTCTTTAATGTGATTTAATTCGGCAACACTGCTAATTTGTGGAATCATAATTTGTGGATGTGCATTAACTTTTTTCTTTGTTAATTCAACTAGTGCTTCAAAGACTGCACGAATTTGCATCTCATAAATCTCAGGATATGTGATTCCGACTCTTACTCCTCTATGACCCATCATTGGATTGACTTCTGCAAGTTCTCTTGCTCTTTTTAGAACNACTTTTGCATCNTTGATTTGATTTGTTTCTCCTNTTGATTCTAATTTTTGAATTTTNTCAACTAGTTCTTCTGGATTTGGTAAAAATTCATGTAATGGTGGATCNAATAATCTNATTGTNACNTCATACCCTTCCATTGCTTTTAGGATTTCAATNAANTCACTTTTTTGTAATTGNCCTAATTTTTTCAATATTTTGCNACGTTCTTNAATATTTTCAGCCATGATCATTTCTACAAATAAATTAATTCTATCACTTCCATTGAACATTCTTTCTGTTCTACACAATCCAATTCCTTTTCCTCCAAACTTTCTTGCAAGTTTTGCTCCNTCTGGAGTATCNGCATTTGCTCTAATTCCNANTGTTTTTGTTTTTTGTGCCCANTCTAAAATTTGTTCAAAGTCTTTTGTTACTTTTGGTTCTACNGTTGGAANTTCTCCCANGTAGACNGTGCCTNCACTNCCATCAATAGNTATNGTGTCTCCTTCTTTNATTGTGANNCCNTTTGAAGTANATGTNTTATTTTCATAATCAATTTTTAATTCNGGACATCCAACTATGCANGGNTTTCCCATTCCTCTTGAAACAATTGCTGCATGNGANGATTTTCCTCCNANNCTNGTCAAAATNCCTTCTGCTGAGAAAAATGCAGGAACATCTTCTGGCTTTGTTTCCTTTCTAACTAGAATAATCTTTTTTCCTTCNTCNCCTAATTCTATTGTTTTTTTAACATCAAACACTACAATNCCNCTTGCAGCTCCTGGGGATGCTGCAATTCCTTTTGCCACTTGNTTGTATTCTTTAATTTTTGATTCATCCATTGTTCTATGGAGNAATGCTTCTAATTGTTGTGCAGGAATTCTTGTAAGTGCTTTATTTTTATTAATTAATTTCTCTTTTACCATNTCTACNGATGTTTTTACAAGTGCCATTGCACTCATTTTNGCAGTTCTTGTTTGTAACAAGTAAAATTTNCCNTGNTCAACNGTNAACTCAATATCTTGTGGTTCTCTGTAATGTNTTTCTAATTTTGCACATGCTTTACTAAGNTCTGAATATGATTTTGGCATNTCTTTCTTTAATTGTTCNATNTTNTTTCCTGTTCTTACNCCTGCNACNACATCTTCNCCTTGNGCATTAATCAAATATTCNCCTTCTAANTCTTTTTTACCGTTATGTCCATTTCTTGTAAATACNACNCCTGTTGCACTNTCATCNCCCATGTTTCCNAATACCATNGTNACNACATTTACTGCNGTTCCNTTTGCAATATCTTTNGTAATTCCATTTTTTTCACGATAAACNANTGCTCTTTCACCCATCCAGCTTTTGAAAACTGCCATAATTGCNAATTCTAATTGTTCATTTGGTGAATCTGGGAATTTTCTTTTTGTATGATCTTCACAGATCTTTTTGTATTTTGCTACAATTGTTTTNAATGATTCNACATTNAGTTTACTATCATCTNNAACNCCNTGTTTCTCTTTTGCAGAATCTAACACATGATCAAATTTTTCATCATTTACTCCAAACACNACTTTACCAAATAATTGAATAAATCGTCTATACGAATCCCATGAAAATCGTGGATTTCTTGTTTGTTCTGCAAANCCTTCTACTGTTTTNTCATTTAATCCTAANTTCAAAATAGTATCCATCATTCCAGGCATAGAAATTGCNGCACCTGAACGNACTGAGACTAGTAATGGATTTTTAGTNGAATTCCATTTTTTACCTGTCTTTTTNTCCATCTTTGTAATATTTTTCATTACTGCAGGAATTACATCCTTNGGAAGTTTTCTATTNTTATCATAATACTTGTTACAAACTTCAGTTGTAATGGTAAATCCNGGTGGTACTGGAAGTTTCANTCTNGTCATTTCACTTAAACCTGNACCTTTTCCGCCTAGAAGCATTCTTTTTTTACTATCTGCNTCTTCAAATGCATAAACTGGTTTTGTTTTTACCATACGAAATTTTCTAAATTTTTTTGGCTTTTTAAACTAATGCCTTGGCAAATTCTGAAATTATTTTATTCCAGTTTTTTGCTTTAATTATTCCACTGGCTACCAAAATTCCCTTTGATCCTAACTCTGCAGCTTTGGAAACATCTTCTCCTGAAACAATTCCTGCCCCACAAAGAAGTTTTGTTTTGTTATTTGCTTCTTTTACTGCTTTTGCAGCATTTGTAATTAATTCTGGTTTTTCATTAGAAACAGCTTTCCCTGATCCAATTAATTCAGGTGGCTCAATTGCAATATAATCTGGATTTAGTTTTGCGTATTTTTTTGCCTCTGCAACATCTTTTACACAAACAATTGAGATCATTTTCAATTCTTTTAATTTTAAAACAAGTTTTTGGATCTCTTTACTTGAAATTCTATGTTCGCTATGATTAATCAAAGAACCCTTCACATTAGATTTTTTTAATAATTCCGGAATCATAAAACCTGTAGTACTTCCTACCTTTGAATCATCTATGTGTTGAGACAAAATTGGAATTGAACTGTTTGATACTACTCCAATCAAATGTTGAGGTGGTGCAATTGCAATTTTTACTTTGAACTTTTTTGCAACTTTTTCTGCAGTTTTTACAAATTTGGTTATTTTGTCTCCCGAAATTTCTTCATAGTTTTTACAATTTATGATAAACATCTTTTTTGAATCTACTTCTATTGTATTTAATTCTTAATTTGAATTTTTTAATCTACTGTCATACACTTTTTTCATGATTGAAACTATAATCATTAGAGTTAATCCTGCTGCATTTGTCCCAATAATGAAAACATCTGAAACAATGAATCCGTATGTTAGCCATAGAATTGAACCTGCAGCGATAAATATCATCAAAAATTTTGAGACATCTTTTAGGCTCTTTGTTTTATATCCCTTGTAGATTTGTTCTATCCATCCAGTAAGGATTAAGACTCCTGCAGATACTCCTAAAATTGTTAACAATGTTCCGTCTATTTCCATTTTAACTCCAGAAAAATTCATCTAATCCTGTTTGTTTTGGTTTTCCTAATATTGTATCAAAATCTAAATTCATCGACGATGTGATTTGTTCAAGTGTGGATTCTAAAAATTCCATATATTTTTTTGAATCCATCTCTTCTTTTTTTGCCAATTCTACTGGTTTGACTCCTGGTTTGTTTAAAATTTTGATAAATGATATCCTGTCTCCTTTTTTTATTTGTCTAATTGATTCAAGTTGTCTTGCAGCTCTAATGTGTTGAGGAATTGTTTTTACATATTCTGATGGTGCTTTACTAAGCATTACATTGAATGCTAATTCTTCTAGTGGAATTTCTTTAGACTCTATTTTTTTACCACATATGGCAATTTTTTCAGAAATTTCCTTTTTTGCATTTGTAAAATCGTCCATAGTTTGAACTTTAGATAACACGTCAACCAATTCATAAAACAAATTCTTGATAAACCCTGGTGTGTGTGACTTTTTTCCTGTTAACCCCTTTACATCCACTTTTCCATCTTTTGTAACTCCAAGATAGTTTTTCTTTCTATTACTTAGTACACAATATCTGTAAGTTTTATCAATTTCTAAATCTACACCATGATCTTTTTTTGCTTGTTCTATCACTGAATTGATTTGTTCAGTAGTTGGATTTTTGATAAACAATGAATCTGTATCTCCATACAAAACTTCAATCCCTGTACTTTCACATTTTTTAATTGTCTCAAGAATTGTATGTCGTCCAATGGCTGTAGTTGATTCTGCTGCCGGCAAAAAATATAGTGGAAAAATTTCTGCACCCATTACCCCATAACTTGCATTCAAAATTACTTTGAGTGCTTGACTGACTACTGTGTATTGTTGTCTCTGTTGTTCAGTAAGTGTTTCTTTTTTCGATAAACTCTTGTAATAATTTACTCTCAAATCTCTTAAGGATCCAATAATTAATGCAGTAAGTCCATTCTTTTTTGTGCATGCCCAATGATTTGTTCCTGGAATTGTATTTTTTTTACACTCTTCATGGGGACATCTGACTGTTTCATATGATAAATTTCTAACTTTGATGATGCTTGGATATAGACTTGCAAAGTCCATCACAACTACATCAAAATGAATCCCTTCTTTTGGTTCTACAACTAAACCTCCTCTGTACTTTTTGTCTTTAATTACTGCATCAGACATTACTCCTTCTGATCTTTGTTCTAGTTCTGCCCTTTTTGGAATTAGATAATTGTCTTTTCTATGTTCTGAATACAGTAAACTTCTAATCCATTGTGAAACTCCCATCCTTGCAATATCGTCAATTGGCATTCTTCCAATTCTTGCAATAATTATTAGTAAATTCATCAATAAATCATTGTTGAAACTCGTAAGCTCATATGTCAACAATGCATCATTATAACAATAATTTGCAGTCTGGTACAGTGTTAATTCATCAAATTTTAATCCATAATCTATTTTTTCTTTCCCAAGTAGTGCTTTTGAAACCGCATTTAATGAGAAACTAGTATACTTTTGACTAAACGCATAGATTTGAAATGATCTATTTGACAATGTTCTATACAAATCAATATGAACTCCATGCCGTAGTGTTGCTGAATCTCTCATCATGTAAAATGGGTTTTCTGAATTTTTGGTCCCTAATCTTTCTGCTCTATTGTAGAGATATGGTAAATCAAATTCGTCTCCATTGTATGTTACAACAAATGGAAAACTTTTGATTATTTCAAATGCATCTTCTATCATTTCTTTTTCTTTATCTAAATCATAAAATGTTATTTTGATTTTAGAATCCAATTCATTGTTACCCTGTTCAGTCCCTTCAGTTTTGAGCACAAAAATCTGGTCAAACCCATCACTTCCTTTGAGCCCTATTGCGGTAATCTTTTTTTCAGCAAGTTTTGGGTCTGGAATTCTTCCAATTTCCGCTTCTACTTCAATATCTACACTTAGTCTTTTTATTTTTGGAATAGGTTGGTTAAGAAGTTCTGCCCACTCTGAAATGTATTCTTTGAATTGTTCAGAATCTACCATACTTTCACTGTCTACTTTATCCCAAAGCAGACTTTTCAACGCAATTTTCACTTCATCTGAAATTTCTAAATCATGAGGTTTTACTTCTCCCTTGATAATTTCATAATATTTTCCAACAATTAATCGTCTATCATACAAATAATTTTCATAATATTTTATGTCTGATTCCCATGTTTCAATTATATTTCTAATACTCTTATCACCTGTTGTCCCTCCAATTGCTAAAGGGTCTGCGGCTGTAATTTTTGACATATCAATTTCTTTATCTTTGATCAAATCATAACGTTTAACAGATTTTATTTCTAATACGTCATCCCGTTCTTGAAGAAAATCAAGTTCATCTGGTGCTAATCTTGAATAACAATATGGTTTGTGACCCGTTTGATCTTTCCACAAAATTAATTTTTGTGATTCTGGTTCATAAAATTTTAGAACAACTGTTTTTGAATTACTATCATATGTTGCTGATACCAACATAGCTGGTAACATGTTTTCAATTTTTTCAGTTTCTGCTACTCTTACTTGCATTTTTACTCAGATTTTTCGTATTTGCTTACCAGTTCTTTTGCCCATTTTGTAATTTTACTTTTATCTAAGTGGATTACTTCAACTCCTGCTTCTGCTAACAAATCAAAATCAGTTTCAGGGTAAGAATCAAGACAAACAAACTTTCTAATTCCTATTGTTATTGCCATTTTGGTGCATTCCAGACATGGTACAAATGTGGTGTACAGAATTGCGCCTTCAGTTCCTGCTTCAATTCCTAAAATTGCACAATGCATGATGGCATTTGCTTCTGCATGATTGCATAGACACCTATCTAATGATGCACCTGATTTTATTTTGCCCTCCATTCTATCTTGACACCGTTTACATCCTCCATCAAAACAATTCTTAATTCCTGGAGGGGTTCCGTTATATCCTGTTGCTAATTGTCTGTGATTTCTAACAATAACTGCTCCTACTTGCCTTGTAACACAATTTGATCGCATTTTTGCAAGTTCTGCTTGAAGCATAAAATATTCATCCCAATTTGGTCTTTCAAAAGTACTCATGACCTTTCTGTTTGAGTGCTCCATATATGGATCACGTTATAAAACCTAAAAAATTGTCTTGCAAAAAGTACTCTATCTTAATAGAAATTAATTTTCTGTTCAAAATTGAGCAAGACGTAGTATTTTGTTACACGAAAACATAAAATCAATACTTCTGGTTTTCTTTTATATCATGATTCATTTCCTTGAGAAAAAATATGTTGAAAAAGATTCAATTGAAAAAAGAGACTATCAAATTAATCTTGCAAATCAGGCCGTTGATGAGAATTGTATTATTGTTTTACCAACTGGACTTGGAAAAACAGCAATTGCATTAAATGTCATTGCAGAGTATCTTGCAAAGGGCACCGGTGGAATATTGTTTTTAGCCCCAACTAGAGTCTTGGTAAACCAACATTATGAATTCTTACAAAAAAATCTAACTTTGGATGACATTTCATTAATTACTGGAGAGGATACAATTCAAAAACGAACCAAACTCTGGGGTAATAGTGTTATTTGTGCTACTCCTGAAATTGCAAGAAATGATTTTGCACGAGGAATTATATCTCCTGATCAATTTGTTTTAGTAATTTTTGATGAAGTTCATAGAACCGTTGGTGATTATGCATATTCTGGAATTGCTCAGTATTTTGAAAATTCAACTGCACGAATTGTTGGAATGACTGCAACTTTACCTAGTGAAAAACAAAAAGCAACCGAAATTCTCACAAAACTCAAAATTGCAAGTGTTGCAGAAAGGACTGAAGATAGTCCTGATGTGAAGCCCTATACTCAAGAGACTGACACTCAATGGGTAAATGTTGAACTTCCAAATGAACTTAAAACAATCCAAACTTTGTTAAAATCTGCCCTTGACCAAAGATATGATGCTCTACGTGAAAATGGAATTAAGTTGGCACAACAACAGTCTCTTTCGGCATTACTTAGAATTAGACAATTTGTTTTAAATCAAAATAGACGTTCTGCAAAACCTCTCTTTACTGCAATTAGAATTCATTATGCATTAAACATGCTTGAGGTTCATGGAATTACTCCTTTTCTCAAATTTTGTGACCGCGCACAATCAAAAAAAGGAATTGGGGTCAAAGAACTTTTTGAAGTTGATCCAAATTTTACTCAGGCACTTGTTCTCGCAAAAAAAGCACAAACTCAAGGAATTGAACATTCTAAAATTCCCAAACTAAAAGAAATTCTTGACACGGTTCCTGGAAAGGCATTAATCTTTACTAGTTACCGTGATTCTGTTGATCTAATTTACAACAAATTAATTGAAATGGGTGTTTCTGCTGGAATTTTAATTGGTAAAGCAGGGGAAACTGGACTTAAACAGAAAAAACAGATTGAAACTGTCCAGAAATTTCGTGATGGTATTTTTCAAGTTTTAGTTGCAACTCGTGTTGGAGAAGAAGGATTAGATATTGCAGAAGTAAATCAAGTCATCTTTTATGATAATGTTCCAAGTTCCATTCGATTTATCCAGAGACGTGGTAGAACTGGACGTAAAGATACTGGAAAACTTGTAGTGTTAATTGCAAAAAATACTATTGATGAGACCTATTATTGGATTGGGAAGAGAAAGATTACTGCATCAAAGGAAATGGGCAAAAAGATGACAAAATTTTTAGAGAAAAATCAAGACTCTCAATCTCAAAAAACAGGACTTGATGCATTTCTTTAGTTTCTATACTGTTTGGATATTTTTTCAAAAATAATTTGTTTTTGTTGAATAATTTTGTTTTTTAATCCTGACTCTAAATGGTGAACACTACTATTTTTTGCTAAAAGTAAGTTCTCTAGTCGTAAATCATATTGATTTTGAAGGAAATTCTCAATCCCTTCAAATCCCCCATCTATCTCTAAATTCTCAAATGCATCTTTTGCTAAATTATTAATTGATTTTTCTAAATATGATAATATTTCTTCAAGACCATTTTCTGAAAGAATCTTCATGTTATACTCATTTACTTCAACTAGAAAAAAACATTGTGTATGTTTGAGATTTTTGAAATAGGATTATCCTAATCTTTTGATAATATGATATCCAAATTCTGATTTAACAGGCTCAGAAATCTCCCCAATAGTTAATTTAAATGCCACATCTTCAAATGGTTTTACCATCATTCCTTTTGTAAAATACCCCAAGTTACCGTCTCTTTTACCACTTCCTGTATCTGTTGAGAATTCTTTTGCTAACTTTCCAAATTTCCCACCCATCTTAATTTTTTCTAAAATCTCTAGTGCTTCACTTTGTTTTGAAACAAGAATGTGCGAACATTTTATTTTGTTTGACAATGAATATTTTCAGTAATTCGTATCTTTATTTGTTGGGATGGTTTTACAACCTTTCTATAACTCAGTTGTAATTTTTATTATTTGAGATGGCGTGTTTTCTTCAATCCAATCCCCAACTGATTTTGTGTTTGGGAATAATTTTTAAAAATGGTGATTCTTTTTCTTTCCATGGATCTTTTCTAACCCATTCAAATTTTTCATAAAATAATTTATACAATTCCTGAAACTCTACCCCTTGTTCTATAATCTCTGTTTTACCTTGAATACAAACTGATTTGTGTTGACCTGATTTGTAAATGTCAATCACCATACCTGTATTGGAGTTTGTTTTGATATTTGCAAATGTTCTTGTGTCATAATCTGTTGCAACAATAATGCATTTTTTATAAAACACAAATGAAACTGGTTTGACATGTGGTATGTCTTGATGTGATGTCGCAATTCGTGCTGCTTCTAGTGTTTTTAGAAACTCTATTTCTTTTTGATTAAATTGTATCAACTGAAAATTCGTTCTCTTATCTCAGGAATATGTTTGTATACAATATCTCTGACTTTGATTTGGTCTTCTGCAGTTGGCATCTCTTTTTGTGCGCTGAGAATAGCTCCACTCATTCCAAGTGCCATTCCCATAACAATCCCATACACAAATTCTTGTGGATTTTCTACTTTGAGTACTTCTTTATTCTCCTTAATCTCTTCTAGATAATTTGGAATAGTTGCCATTGCTCCATTGATAGTTTGGACAATAATTGTCTCTAATTGATCTTCACTCATGTTTAATCATCCAAATGATTTCTTAATAAATTTGACACTTCATCTTTCTTATACTATATTTTACATCAAAATTCATTAAATCTAATTTAGTACTGCCTAAGATTTTTAATTAAGATATTTGGTTTAGAATTATGTTTTCATTTTTTACCACTAATGAAGCAAACAAAGCGCTTCCTGATGTAATTAAAAAATTTGAATATGCATTATCTAAAAATAACGAAGTAAGAAAAATTGAGCAAGAACTTCAAGTGAAAATTTCTACTAATTCATTTGAAGATTATGTCACTCTAAAACAAAACCTCAATTCTGCAATCACAAAATTTTATGAATCTCTGGAGATTCTTGAAAGTACTGGTGTTGTTGTAAAGAGTTTGGAGCAAGGACTACTAGATTTTCCTTCAAAAAGGTTTGATGAAGAGGTTTGGTTATGTTGGAAACATGGTGAGACTGAAATAAAGTTCTGGCATGAAAAGGATTCCGGATTTATGGGAAGAAAACCAATTGAAGTTAATGATGAAACTCTAGTCTAATCATTCTCGTCTCTTCTTGTCTCTACAAATACCGCAAAGATATGATTTTTTGAAATTCTCTAATTCTATTTTAAATGATTTTGTTTGATAGTATGCTTCTCCTGCTTGTAATCCTCCAGGAACTTGCTTTCTACAATTAGTACAGCGAATCTCTTCGTTAAATTTCACTTTTTTTTCATTATTTGAGACTTTACCAATTATCATAGGCATATTTTACTGAGCCTTGATATAAAAAATCCCAAAAATTCAAAACTCATGAATATTATACTGAAAAATTAATCTCTTTTTTGATGATATCTGTATGGTTTAGAGTAATTCGAGTACGGTTTTTACTTGCATCCATAATTGCTGTATCTACTGCTTTGTCACTGAATTGGTGGCTGAATTCATCATTTGATATTTTTGATGCAGTTTTAACATTTGCTGGAGTTCTGGCTCTACATGCAAGTGTGGATTTGTTAAATGATTTTTGGGATTTTAAACGAGGAATAGATACTGCAACAAAACGAACTAAGATGAGTGGTGGAACTGGTGTCTTACCTGAAGGTTTACTCAACCCTACAACTGTATACCGTGCAGGAATTATTTTTCTGATAATTGGATCACTAATTGGAAGTTATTTTGTATTAACTGATGGCATAATTATTGCAATAATTTTGGGATTTGCAATTTTATCTATCTACTTCTATTCAACAAAGATTGTTGATTCTGGTTTAGGCGAATTTTTTGTTGCTGTTAAAGGATCCATGATAGTAATTGGTGCTTTTTTTATTCAATCTGGACAAATAACCATAGAATCTATACTCGCAGGGATTGTAGTGGGTGCATTATCTTCTATGGTATTATTTATTGCGTCATTCCCTGATCATGATGCCGATAAATCCAAGGGACGAAAAACATTAGTTATTTCAGTTGGAAAACAAAAAGCTGCAAAACTATTTTGGATATTTCCAATCATATCCTATTGCGCAATTGTAGTAGGTGTATCTACTGGATTGTTTCCTGAATTATCTTTGATTAGTTTTTTCAGTATTCCTTTGATGATTAAATCTGGACGTGGTTTACAAAAAAATTATGATTCAGTTGATGATTTAGTTCCGTTTATGTCATCTACTCTAATGTTTAGTAGATTGACTGGCGCATTGTTTGTTATTGGATTCTTAATTTCGCTGGTTTTTTAAAACTGATTTTTTAATTAAATGTCCTGAATGTGGTGGGGATTTTCAAAGATTAGTATGTTTTAGAGAGGGTAGAGTGTTAAAACCCCCCTCAATTAAGATGGAATTTTCAGATATTCCTGATGATTGGAAATAATCCTTAAATTCCATTCAACACCCATTTGGACATTCGTCACATTAGTTTTGATTTTTTTTACAAATTGATAATTTTTTGGAAAGATTAAATTCCCCTTTTCTAAATGACACTAAAGATGTCTGGAAAGATTTATGATTATCCTCAAATCTGTGCATCTGTGATGCAAATTGATTCTAAAATCCGATTTGCAGGTGTAATTAATGAACGTGGAAGATTGGTAGGAGGAGGGATGAGAGAAAATGTTGAACCATTAGAAAACGAAAAAGATGATGAAATGATTTTCATGGAACTTGCATTGCGTGTAAAAATGAGAAAAGAATTTGATAAACAACTTGGAAATGTCAATTTTGCGATGGCATTACGTGAGCGTGCACTTGCAATTAGTGTTCCATTAGGTGAAGATATTTTGTATGTTGTCTCTGAACCAGACGCTGATTATGGAACCCTTCCTAAAAAAATTCTTGAAATTATTAACCAATAATTTTTTTTATTCTTAATCTATAAATAGAATTTATTTGTAAATTTTTTTATGCCTGTGGATCCTGTTTGTGGAATTGAACTTGATGAATCATTAGCATTACTTCATGAACATAATGGAAAAAATTTCTATTTTTGTTGTAATGGTTGCAGAAAAATTTTCATAAAAAAACCCCGAAAATATAAAAATAATTCTTAGATTGGAAAAGCTCCGCACATTCTACAAAATTTTGAATTAATAATTTCATGTTTACAGTATGGGCATCTATTTTTGGCTTTTTTGTCTACCGGACTCCCAAATAATTTCTTAAAAATTTCATAATAATGCATTGATTCTCTGCTTTTGATAACCACACCATCTTCATTTTCAACTGTTAGTTTTTTTTCAACAAATTGTTTTTCTTCTATTATTGAATCAAATAGGTTTGTTAATCCTATCGTACCTGAACCTTCTTGCATAGGTGATTTTCCTCTCCATGCAATTTGTTGTGGGATGAATTCATCAAATGTATTACGCAGAATCCATTTTCCATATCTTTTACCTTTTTCATTTTTCACTTTAAGATCTACTGGCACTGTTTTTGCAAATTCAATTACTTTATCATCCAAAAATGGTGATTCTATTCTAATTCCTAGGGATTTCCCAATTTTTTGTGTAGGAAAATGCATGATGGAACAAACTCTTTTGATTTCATCTTCCAATTGATTTTCTGGCTTATTTATTAAAAAATTATAACCTGCAAATAATTCGTCTGCCCCATCCCCTGTAATAATTGATTTTTCTCCATTCTCTTTTGCCCATTTTATTGCTAAATACATCACAACATTATTTCTAATTTCTATGTCATTGAAATTTTTTAAAATT
>PBZV01000006.1 GCA_002730325.1 Nitrososphaerota archaeon | reverse complement strand
TGATAAGAATTACCCACAATACCTTTCAATTCATCAAGCAGTTGGATTAGAAGAATCAGTTAAAGAAAATTCATTGAGTGAGGATTTTTGACAGGGAGTAATTGATTAGATTAATCTCTTTACTGATATATCCTAATTAGGCATAGAATCTTTTTTTATATCTAGTATTTCAAAAACCTTAATGCCTTCTTACCCAATTTAGAATAGATTGAATTGTCTTAGATGTGATGGTAAAGGTAAATTCATGAATGAATTTGGTCTAATGGAAAAATGTCCTTCATGTAAAAGACCTGAAATGACTTTCGATAAAATTGATGATCAAAATTTAGATGATTAGTTTACCAAACTAAGATTATTGTTTGAATTGGTATTAGAATGGAAAAAACGAAAAAGTCAATACAGCTCCGACTATCATCACAGAAACAATTAATCCAATAATGAGTACTTTTGGCTTGACAGAAATTTTGCTAAACTCTCGTATGTGTCCACATTTTGAACATGTCATATGGTCTCCATTTAATTTGTAATTATGTTGACAGTCCATATTTGATAAAATTCTAACAAAAATCGGATATAAAATCGTTAAATTATTTGGGTTAGATGAGAACCACAATAAAATTCTAAACTAACACCCATAACGTTTTGCCCAATCCGTGTTTGCAAATTCACTTGTTTTACAATGAATGATGGATATTTCTCCATGACCTGATTCTAAAATTTCTTCATTTATTATGTTGCCATTGCACTTTATCAGGCCAATTATTCTTCCATAACTGCCCTTTGTCTGCAAGTCATCTTCATCAACTAGTACTGTGGAGCCTATGGGGCATATTTTCTCAACATACTCTCTTGCCAAAATTCCGCCGTCATCATAAATCTCAGGTGTTGACGTCAGTGAGAATCGAATAGATTTTCCATCCACTTTGATTGTGTCTCCGTCAACAATCTCTGTTACTTTTCCTGAAATGCATTGTGCATCGCCTGAACATCCAGCATCAAATGGTATAGTTATAATGAAAATTATTACAACTACTAGGATAATTGGTGGAATGTACTTTATTGGAAGCATGATATTTTAAAATAAATTACAGTTTTATGTATTCTATAATCTAAAAAATTCCCTTTATTACGTTATGATTAGNCATGATCATGCTTATCTAAATGAAATTCTGATTTTNTGTATGGGTTTTCTTGATAAAATTAAAAAAAATATTATCATTGAATCTAGGGCANTAGATGATGACTCTGTTTTAAAATCTGAAAAAAAAATTNTACTTTTAGAAGAGAAAATTAAAGAAAATCCCAAAAATGTTCAATTTCTCCTTGAACTATACATTTGCTATGTTNTTGTTGGAAATGTGGAAAAAAAGATTNCATGTTTGGAAAAAGTTTTGATATTATCNNCTAATGATCCATATCCTNTACAGCAACTTGCAGACATTTATGCAGTTGAACTAAAAGATATGAAGAAANCACAATTTTATCAAACTCAAGCAAACAAAANCCGAAAATTCTTCTGATTTGAAATTTTAACTGTAGATAATTTTAATTCAGNAGAGTTCTAAATTTGATNTGACGATGGTAGAAATTAGANCAGCTTCTGATAATGANATTCCTATAATTTTGGGAATGNTGTATGAACTTGGACGTCNCAAACCNCAAATAGATTCAGATGNAGATGTGTTTAGAAAATTAGTAAAAAAATACATTANCGATTCAGATAAAATTATTCTTCTTGCCGTTTCTAATGNCACAAAAATTATTGGAATGGTGAGTATNNTNTTNCTNTCAAGACTGAATCGTGATACTCTAGAGATGTATATNCCNGAGTTAGTTGTTCTTGAAAAANATCANAGACAAGNNATAGGNAAAAAATTAATCCAATCTTGTATATCGCTTGCAGAAGAGAAAAAATGNCATAGAATTAGACTAGAATCNGGNAATCAAAGAAAAGAATCNCATCAATTNTATTCTAGTCTGGGATTTGAACAATCTTCTCTTTCATTTACANTGAATCTNAATTAACTAAAACAGAAAAATNNGAATAGNAATTTGTNTAAAAAAAATATNANTTNNTTNCAAAACAAATGTCTTTTAGAACGTTTAAAATTACTTAATTTTCAAAANAAATNATGCCTAGTANTGTGGAGTCAAAAATTAATCAATCTNAAATATCTAATGCTGAATTGATTGCACATTTTAGAGAAAAATGNAAAATTTGTGGGCATCATAGAATAATGCATGATGAATTNGGAAAATGTGAAGGTGTNATGAATAAACCCTGTACTTCAGGTTGNGANNGTTTTATNTCCGAATAANNTATTGCATTTNAATNAATTCAAATTATTTAATAATAATCATAATGACAATAATTCATGAGAGATTTTGAACCTGAAGATGATTCNTTTTCTAATGAATATGAGCCNATGGATTCTCCAAAAGATTTTGAATCTNCAATCCCTAACCAATTATTGGATTTTGTTTTAAGAAACACTNCNTCNGAAANCGTTGATACTGATTTGTTTNCTGTAATGGGAAAAAGANGGTCTACTAGAAAATTTTCAGATAAAATTGTTGAAACCACAAAAATCGATAAAATTATTGCTGCTGCGGANACTGCNCCAACAGCTGGAAATTTTCAAGGGTTTGAAATATTCTATNTAAAAAGTCCTGAAAAGAAAAAACTCTTAGTTGATGCTTGTAANAAACAACATTATGTTGATGCTCCNGTNGTTCTAGTTTTTTGTAAAAACCCTTCCCGAGTCAAACTTGATTTTCCTGANTTTATACTNAGAAAATTTGCCATTCAGGATGCTACTTTAGCTGCNGGNTATTCTCAACTTGCTGCTCAAGCGTTGGGNNTGAGTTCCATATGGATTGGAATGTTTGATGAACAAAAAGTAATGGATATCATTGGAACCGATCTTGTNCCNTCATCTGTGNTGTGTATNGGTTATCCTGAACACACAAAATTCCCNAAACCTAGACGAAATCTTAAAGATTTGGTNCATGTNGTTTGGTAANCNACCNAAAATCATCCAGATTTAAATAATCAATGATATTTTCTACAAATATGACTGATGCTTATGTGATGTTGAATTGTGAATTAGGTGCAGAAGAAAAAATAATTGAACAACTACGAGAAATTGAAGAAGTTGCTGATGTTTTTGAAACCATTGGAACTCACGATATGATGGTAAAACTAAAAGCCGCAAATTTTGAAAAAATTCGAGAAATTGTTTCATGGAATATCCAAAAATTACCCAAAGTACGCTCAACTTCAACTTTGATTAAAAAAGAATAATATTTCTTTTTTAACGCCTTTGTTTTTAAAACATAATTAGAACAATTACTTACTATTTTTAATGACTGAAGATAAAAATGAGATAGACAAGCTCATTGATAATATGATCTCTAATGGAGATGAATTTGTTGGTAATTTTAAAAATATTTTGCCTGATTCCTTAATAGAAACAATGGAAATGTTTCAAGAATCAAATGTTACAAACTTGAAAAAAATCAAAGAATTTCTAAACAAATAAAATCTAAAAAGTTACAATAGTTATACTTGATTGTCATCTGACTCATCAGATTCTTCATTTTGATTCTTACTTGGACCTACCATGTCCTCTGGATTTATTTTATTGTCCCAATCCCCTTTCATTCCTTTGATGAGTGCAATAATTCCACTTCCAACAAAACCAATTACAATTGCAAAAAATAATGATTGATCAAATATCTTAAATGAACAATCAATTTCTGCTGGCGGTTTATCATTGAAATATTCATAACATGTTCCAAATTCGTTTGATTCTAAGGTGCCTGCTTGATAGTTGCTGCCTAACACCCCCATGATGATGAATCCTACAAAAACTAATCCTATACCAATCATAATAAAACGCATATCACTCATAATGTTTTTTCTGAATTACTGTATTTACACTTTGATTTGATAGTATTATTTTTCAAGTATTTCTTTTAAATTCTCAAGTGATGTTTCATAAAAAACACCCATGAATGCTAAGAATTCTAAGAATTGATTTTCTGACATTTTTTCACTGTTAAGGTATGACTCCCATGTGAGTTCAACAAGATTTTTTGACTTTGGTTTAATTGAAATTGTTGCAATATATGCTCTAAGTGGTAATCCCTCTGTTGCAATATATGTAAAAGATTCTTTATTTCTCCATGCAACTACATGTTCTTCAATTTTATTTCCATCTGCAAATGTGATTAATCTAACTGCTCCAATACCTTTCTTTTTTTTAGAAAGATATGTTGTTTTTTTGACGTCTATAACCCATGTCGGTAACCCTGCAATATTGCTGATTTTTCTCCATACCTTATCGTGTGAAGATTTGATTTTGATAGTTTTTTTAACTGAACCAGTATGAAATATTTTTTTCACATTTTTTACCATAATCTGAACAGAATCTACATTAATTTTAAATTTTATCTGAACAATCATTTTTAATCCCCTAAAAATAATATTATCAAATGGTGTTTGGCTGGGGAAAAAAGAAACAAGAAGAAATTCCAATTGAGAATGTTCCTCAAAATAAAGAAATCGTGCTTTCAGATGTGAAAAATGTTGTATCTGATCTCTATGAATTAAGAACTTCTCAAACCATATCTGAGATTAAACATCTAAGAAACAACATTGAACCATTGATTATTGAATTGTTGAAGATTGGACATGTACTTGAAAATGACGACCTCAAAGTTGATGATATTGATAAACATCTTGCAATAATTGTTGTAAGAGGAAAAAAACAAGTGATTGATGTAATTAAAAAAGGGGTTACTAATTTACCTGAAATTTCAACTATTGAGGATACTGAAAAATTAAACTCTTCACTGAATTTGATTTTAAAAAAAGTTGGAGATGTGTTAGGGCGACAAACAACAATTATTCATATTTTTGCAAAAAAATATGCAAATCAACTCAAAGAAAATTTAGAAATAATGATTCAAAATCATTCAGAAATTAAAAATATATTGAAAAATTTTGAATCATCAAAATTAATTTCTGTTGAAATATCTAATGTATTAAAACAAATTAAAAATTTACAAGATTCTAGAATGGGTAAATTACAAAAAATTACTGATTATGATANCAATGTTAAATCATTACAAGAAAAAATTTNANTGATATCTGATTCTATTGAAAAANTAAAATCTTCTGATGATTATAAAAAATANCTTGAATTGAAAAATAANTTNGANANATTNACTTCTCAAAAATNAAAAATCAAAAATAANATNGGTACACAATTTACAAAAATTTCCCGNCCTTTGAGCAGATATGAATATGCGTCTTCATTAGANAAAGAACAAAAAAACNTCCTCAATAAGATGATAAATGAACCATTTGATNCNTTGATTTCCAAAAATAAAGATTCTATTATTTTGATTTTAGAAAATGTCAAAAAAGGAATNTCNTCTGGTTCTATTTCTGTTAAAGATGTAGANAAAACATTATTGCAAATTACAGAAACTGAAGAAATTCTTGANGGATTCATAAAACAGGTTGAAGAATATNATGAAAAATANNAATCCATTCAAAACGATATGAATTCCCTTAAACCTGATAATTTANANTCATTAGAAAATNANTTAATTAAAAATACTTCATTTATGGNGGATTCTAAACAGAAATCTAAAACTTTTCAAGNCGAAATNAAGGAAGATGNTTTNAAAATTCCTCAACTTGTATCTGAAATTGAAAGAAAATTACGAGTATTCTCTAATACAAAATACACTATTCTGANATCTTAAAATTAAATTAGTTAAACACTTTAGNGATTTTNTGCTTTTCAAGAAAAAAAACGTTGAGCGTAAAATATNGCTTCAAAAAGANGTAGNNGANAGTATTTTGTCTTATTGTAAAATGAAACATCCNAATGAAGGNATTTTGATNCTNAAAGGNAAATCAAAAAATGGNGAAATAAAAATAGATGGTTTNGTTATTCCTCCTTTCAATTATACGGGTCCTACATTTGCAGGCTTTCCTCATTCATTCTTGCCTTTTGATATGAGCTATATTGGAATNNTTCATTCNCATCCTAGCGGTTCTGCAGAACCATCTGTTACTGATCTTCATAATTTTTTTGGGTTGGTATCATTNATTGTAAAATNNCCTTATGATGACGATTCNATTTTTGCATGGGATAGNAATGGNAATTCNATTCCNCTTTCAATAATGTAGTTTTTTTNAAAATCAAAGGTAAAAAAGCTGANAAAACTTTATAACCTTTTTAAAGCAACTTTGATTAAATTGTTTAATTACAAAACTTATTTGTTATTTTTAGGTGCGTCACTTGCTATNAGTATTGGACTNCAGATGGTTTTACCATTCCCNTATGGTTTAGGAGCTGCACTTGCAATCTTTATCGTATTNCCATTATTTCTNAGAAAACGATACATGAAAAGAATGGGTGGCTATGGTGGCAACTCTGGAANTGGAGGAGGAGGAGGCGGATTCTTTGGAATGGGNAATCCTGGAAATTCTNCCNGNGTAAGTTATGTNTGNCTTGTTTGTAATAACAAGCACAAAGGAGGAACTTGTCCTCGATGTGGTTCAAAAATGAATCGTGCAGATTTTTAATTGAAATNNAATGTCTCTAGATCTGATTCGTAAAAAGGTAATTTTTCATAATTCAATTGATGTTTGGATTGCAGCTTGTACTGAAAAAAATATTTCTTGGACAAATCCTCAAGATTACAAAAAATTCATTGCATATCTACTTNAAAATAATCTAAATCTAAAGGCATTCAATNTGTGNACTCATGAGGCAGGAGCCACTGANGAAGAAAAAACAAANTTTGCTGAAATTTTATCTGAAACGAANGANGATCCAAATTCATTAACTTACACTATTAGATTAAATGATTCNGCNTTGNATATTATTNGAAGTTATTCNNNNTANTCATCTTTTGAGTTTTGGATTAACAATTGCGTCTAATGCATTTCCAATAAACACAAAGGCAAGACCTGTTATGGCNACCATTACTCCTGGTGGCATAATCCACCACCATAAACCTCGTGANGANGCACCAAATGTATTTGCATCATGAAGAATTTGGCCCCATGTGGGAAATGATGGATCACCNAGTCCGAGAAAACTAAGCCCTGCNTCTGTTGTGATTGCTGCAGGTACTGAAATTGCAATACTTGCAAAAGCATAAGGAAGTAACTGTGGCAAGATATGTTTTAGAACAATTTTGGAATCTTTNTGACCCATCATATTTGCTGCATCTACGTANCCTCTTGTTTTGATTTGAAGNGACATACTTCTGGCAACTTTAGCAATGCCTACCCATCCAAAAATCATCAAAAACCCTATCATTACGAAGATACTATTGCTGATTGTNACTGAAAGAATAATGAGAAATGGNAGTGCAGGNAATGCATAGATGACATCATTAAACCTCATCATAGTCTCATCTGTTTTTTTGCCNTTGAANCCTGCATATACTCCATAAAGCAANCCCATTACAACTGATGCAATAGATACTACTAATCCTATAAACAACGCAAGTGGNGTTCCCCACAATAATCCAACTGCNAAATCTCGTCTTAATTCATCNGTTCCCATAATGCCNAAAGCTTTCCCTCCGATGACCATCTTTGATTCNAAACTTTGAGGTTGAGAGTTAATTGAGAATATNTCTNCTGAAAAAATATAATCTCCTTTAAGNGGCTCATTTATTTCTGATTTTGAAAATACAATATCNTCAGATGATAATCCNTCTATGTTAAATGAAAATTTTTCTGANTGAAGTGATANATTTTTCTTTATTGATTCATCTGTTGAAAAAACNCTTTCACTNTGAATTNTTTTAGAATTTGCATGTGGAAGAGATGTTGAAATCAATTCTAGTTTTANTCCATCAGGTCTAATTACAGACATTTCTAATACTGGNGAACCTGAATANTCTGATGAAAAAANGTAAATGAAATCATTTGGNAAATCATCATATTCAAAATTAATCTCAAATTGATGTGATGTAAGAAATAATTCNCCGTTGGAATTAGTTTGAATGTTTGGNGAATCTAAAATTTTGTGTTCNGGAATTTTTTCAANCATGAANAGATTTACCCAAANAGGNGTTGAAACTTTTGGATACAATATCCACTTTTCTGGATTATTCCATTCTTGAAATGTTTCTATTGGGATTGTTACCATTGTAACAATTGAAATAATGATGAGNGTTGAGAGTATTATTATTCCTGTGATTCCTGTTTTNCTCTTAAAAAATTCCTGTTTAATTTCTTGAGGNCTAATNCTGCTCAATTTTATGTTCCTGTCCTNANCCTTGGATCAAAATAACCNTAAAGCAAATCTGCAATGAATACNCTGATGAGGAAAAATACTGTGAGAATGTATGTGGCTCCAATGATTACAGGCAAATCCATAACNGTGATTGCTTCAAAATATAANCTNCCCATGCCTGGCCAATCAAATACGGCTTCAGTAATTATTGCTCCACCTAAAGAACCCGACAAACTAAGTGCCAAAATTGTTACAATCGGNGGGGCTGCATTTTTNAATGCATGNGTNTATGTAATTTTTNTCTGTTTAATNCCTATTGTTTTTTTTGCCATGATGAAGTCTTCTTGCATTATNCCNACCATGAAATTCCTTACAAGATATGCCCATGCNCCAAAACCAATCATNACAATTGTAATCAATGGCANTGCCATGTGATATAACAAAGAANCAATGTATGCTGGATCTGATGATGGAATATCTGGNGTTGCTCTTGCAGGAAAAATTTGCCATGTAAATGAAAACAANAAAATCATCAACATTCCAATCCACCATACCGGAAAGCTTGAACTAATTATTGCAAAACTGGATGTTATTCTATCTACTNTNGACCCAATTTTGCTTGCAGANAATGCNCCTAAAAAAATACCAATTATTGAAATAATTATTGTAGCTGTAGTAAATAATAATATTGTTCTTGGAAGTTTCTCAAAAATAATNTCTTTTACATTTGATGAACCTTCNTCACTTGTTAGAAAAGTAGCATGTCCAAAATCAAGTAATAAAATTTTATACATTGTAAATCCTACTCTTTGAGGCGAAAACCACGGTTCATCTAAACCTAAAACNTTGGTNCGTTGTTCAATNTTACTTTGAATGAATTCTTCAAATTCATTTACTGATGAAAAACTTTCAGCAATTGATGGATTTTCTGTGATCTCNGCCCGTACTTGAAACACAATTCCTTGTTTTAGTATTGTATCCATGTTGGANCCTACNAGTAAAACNGTAATCAATAATGTAATCATCAACACTCCAAACATTGTAGNCATNCTTGTNATGACATATTTTTTCATGCNCAATATTCACATGTGAGAAAATCACTTTATAACATTAGATGTTTTCAAAATTTTTAATCTAAAAAATTTGGAAAAAATAGATTTTGAGAGTCATNATTAATCAAATTTACGTATAGAAAAAATCAAATAATAAAAAATGNTGAAAAAATNGTANAGTGATGAGTGCNAATACTATTCGAAAAGCAAAAAAACTTGTTGAAAGTGGNGGTGTCTCAAAAATCGAGGCTGATTTATTTCAAATAAAATCTTCTTCAGATCCTGAAAAATCTTATTTTGTAACTTCTGATTCATGTGAGTGCCCTGGATTCAAAAATTTCTACAAATTCCATCATGGCAAGGGTCTTAAAGCAAATTGCTCTCATTTNGAAGCAATCAGAATTTTTAAAAAAGAAAATGAAGTTTAATTTATTTNAGATTTTNTGAGTCTACTTTTCCTACAATTANCTTATTTTTTGTAATAGTTATTGGACGTAAAATNAACCCTGGATATTTTATCATTAATTTGATAATTTGAGAATCTGTTTTTTTGANNTTTCCTAAATCCAATTCTTTGTACATTTTNTCTCTTTTTCTAATCATTTCAATAGGCTTTTTTCCTGTCATTTTGATTATTTTTTTTAGTTCAGATTCTGAAAATGGTTCTTTGAAAAAATCNCTCTTTTCAATATCTANACTCATTCTTTCAATCTCNGAAATAGTTTTTTTACATGTNATNCATGATTGTTTGTGAAATATTTTCAAATCTATTTTACATTTTTTTTTAGATTAAAAATTGTTTAGACTGAAAAAATATTTTTNAGCACAAAATTTTGGATTAAAATNCATNATTTTCATTTGAATTATATTTTTTTGAGATTTTGACACATTTTAAATTGTATTTAATACTTAAACGCCGACTATCCATTCATAAATTATGGATNTAAAAAAATTCCAAAATGATGTTNATTNNATGACAGATAAACTCGCTNAAAATCTTCAAGAACATGAAATTCCAAAANTNANCCATGTCCGTCAACAGTTNATAGAAATGNACAAAAAAAATCTAGTAAAAATNAANCATTCTATTTTAGANTTAATTTGTGCAAATAATCTNATTTCTAGAGGATATGTTGTAGAAGTTGAAAAAGATGTTTCAGATATTTTGGTATGTGATATTTTTGCAAAAAAGGGAGNGGGGAATACTATAATTGAAATTGAAACTGGTTTTACTCCTCCTGAACATGCAATGGATACTATTGATTACTATGCTGCAAGAATAATGAGCAAGATTGCNCGATACAGTCAACACTGCACAAAATTTTCNCTAGCNACACCTGCAGTTGGANTNTTNCCTATTTCAAAAATTTTCTTGTTACCTCCTAGTGCTCGAAAGACTGAGGATATTCAAAAAGTCAAAGATCTATGTGATCGTTATTACAAAAATCCTGCTGTGAGTTTCGATGATATTCTTAATTCTCATTTACATTCAATTTTTCTTATAAATATTGACAAAGGNTTTGCAAAAGAACTAGATCCNCAAGGATATCTTGATTTAACNGGAAATCTTCTTAGNCGAAGTGAAATTGAGTATTAGATNGTGTATTTGANGNAAAAAAATTCAAATTCATCTATGATTTATGATAAACAAGATGATTTGTGCTGCATGTGAGACAAGAAAGCATTTTGAATGCATTGACTGCTTAAACGATCATAAAACATATCTTTGTTCATGTGATTGCCATAATGAAAATACCGAATCCCATCCAGTTGGAAATTCGCACTGATTTTAATTCTTAAATTTCCTTTCTATCTCTTGTGCATTCATTTCTAATTGACTGGTATCTCCAAATTTCATATATGTTAATTTTTCAAGTGTTTTGATTATGCTGATTGCTGCNCTAAACTGTGGAATTTCAGGCTCATTTAATTCTCCATACATTCCAATCCCTTGAATCCCATTNATTTTTGCAAAACCCAAAATCAATCCNTTGAATCCTGTNATTATTGATTTTTGAGGTGTAAAATCAACTTCCATCTTTTCCATNTGTTTTGTCAATTCCATGGATGTTGTTGTAATGAATGTTTTAGGATTATTGTTGAAAATTCTATTTGTATGAAATCCNCCTAANGTATAGATAAATTTTGCAGAATATTTTTTTGCAATATCNATTACATCTTGACATAATTCATTTAATTCATTTGTATCTTGAGGTTGTCCTTTACCTCCACCAAAAATAATCAAATCTTTTGTACATCTGTATTCCCAACTTTCATCTGGAAGATCAACATNCCCTCCTTTATCTACNACATATGTTGGNAATGGTGTTTTTGAAATCCTAAATGTTTTTGTTCTTAACGAATTATTTATGAAATTNATTACAATNCTTCCTACATTCCCCATNTCTTGCATTGCNGCAATAATAATTGGTTTTGNTAGGTTTGGTTCTGTATCTTGAATAAAATCCATNTTTTTTATTAAACTAGATGAATTTTAAGGCTATGCAATTTTATNAAATTNANTTNTTATTTGTTGAATTTTCTATATCCTTTTTCAGTTGGGTGTANTTCTATTTTACTTCCCATGACCCCGTCTTTCTTAATCACTCTCATTAANCCNTCNTCTTCAAAATTTTTCAAAATTTTCTCCAANTCATTATTNTTTATTTTGACATTNTTTTGAATTTCATTNAAATCTTTAATGCCTTTGTTGATTTCCCCTAAAANCTGCATATCTTTTTCCATTGGNTCTTCAAATGGTTCTGAGGTTTCAAATGATTCTTGAGAATCAAATGATTTTACATTTTCAAATGTGTCTCTTCTTTCATTNCTTTCTTGTAGTGGTTTCTGAAAATCTTGATTATGTTGGNNTTGTGGTGTNAATTTGNCNTTATTTTGCCATTTTCTAATTACCCGTGGGATNATTCTTGCTAATGGAATTGCAAAAAATATCAGATAAATCCAGAAAAAATCCCCGTNTGCCATGNCTATATCNCATTATTACCNTATTTCATTATTTGTTCTTTNCATTTTGGNTTGAAATGTGAAATTATGCCTANTGTATTATTTTTTCTANATTATTACAATTTTGTCATATTTTAACTCTTGTAGATTTTTGTTTGNTATTTTAGTGATCGTNTNAAACGTGAAGATTCATAAGGCAAAAAAACTTTCCAACGACAAATTATGGAAACATCCCTAGAAAACATTGGNACACTTGAATATGTTCTTGATAAATATTCNAAAATTTGGAGNTGGAAAATTACCGGTGATCGTGCTGTTAANCTNATTACNAGATTAGTANCTGAAGCATGGTATGGNGAAAATATTAACGAAGTAATTATTCCTGATAAAACTGAAAATGTGAAACAGATTAAATTAATTCTTGATAGATATCCTCTTGAAATTTTATCAAAATCTGNTTGGCAAAGAAAAATAGTCAAGACATATGATCCAAAACCCGTTTTACCCCCAATNAAACACAAATTAAAACGAGCAAAATCTGGTGAACAGTTTAGAGGAAAACTTTTGAATTTCCAAAAAGAAGGNNTGGACTTTTTGTTAAAGTCTTCTGGAAATGCATTNTTAGCTGATGAGATGGGTCTCGGAAAAACAGTTCAAACACTATCTTATGTTGCTACNGAAAAACAAACATTCCCATTACTTGTAATTGCNCCTTTGGTAACTCTGAANAATTGGGAAAGAGAAATTGANAAATTTTTAAAGAAAAAAAGTAGAAACGGAAGAATAANTGANTCTTCTTCTCCTAGTGTAACTTTAATCAGAACTGGAAAATCCAAAGAACTTCCAAAGACTGACATTTATGTAATTAATTATGAATTGCTTTTCAAAAGATTTGATGATTTGTCAAATGTTGGAATTAGAACTGTAGTATGTGATGAGGTGCATAATCTGAGGTCAAAAACTACTCAGAAATACAAATCTGTAAAAAAACTTGCAGCATTACCTTCTGTTTTGTATAGAATTGGACTTTCTGGTACTCCAATATACAATCGTGGGTCTGAAATTTGGCCTATTATTGATATTTTAAAACCTGGATTGTTGGGGAGTTTTAAAGAATTCTGTGAGTACTTTTGTTATGTCAATGATAAAGGCAAAGCTATTGTTTTAGAAAATAAACGTGCTTCACTAAGAAATGAATTACAAAAACATGTAATGCTTAGACGAAAAAAATCAGATGTTTTAAAAGAACTCAAAGATAAAGTTCGTTATAAAGAAGTCATTGCATCTGATACTGATTACTATCTTGAAGAACTAAATAAAATATGGAAAAAACTTGAAGAAGAACAGAAAGTTGCAGAAACTGAATTTTCAAAATCTGCATCTTATCATAGAGCTATTCAAAGTGAAAGGCAAATTGCAGGTGTTGCAAAATTACCACATGTAATCAATTTTGTAAAAAATATTATGGAAATTGAAGAGAGTGTTGTTGTATTTTGTCATCACAAAGTAATTCACAAATTACTTCATGAAAGTCTTCAAGACTTTTCTCCTGTTTCAATAATTGGTGGTCAAGCTGATAAATTACGACAAGATCAGATTGATAAATTCCAAAAGGGTGAATCCAAATTAATGATTGCAGGAATTCGTGCAGGAAATGTAGGAATTAATCTTACAAGAGCAAAATATGTAATTTTTGCAGAACTCGATTGGAGTCCTGCAATTCACAGACAAGCTGAAGATCGATTACATAGAATTGGTCAGAAAAATACTGTGTTTGCATATTATCTGATTGGTAATGGAACTTTGGATGATCATGTTGCAAATATTTTAGTTGACAAAAGCTATGAGATTGATGCAATAATGGATGGCTCTGTTGATAATTATGAAAACAAAGACAAAGCAGAATTAATTTTGGCTCAAATCCAAGACAAAATTCGTTCAAAATAATTAATTATTTGTGACTAAATTTTCGAGAGATAATCCATAATATGGCTTATCTTCAGAACTTAACGTTTTCATTAATTCTATTTGTAATGCTTTGATCTCTTTTTCAGATTTCATGTTTTTAGTTTGAACCTCCTTTGTCATAATTCTCACTTTTTAACTGGGTTAAAGTAATGGTTAACTCTCTGTCTATTTTTTTAATTCTATGATTTCTATATCCTGATAAACCTCAAAATCATTGAACATANTATGAAATCTGAAAAAGAAATTGATGACTANCGAAAANTAATTGAAGAAAGATTGGTNAAAACTGAATCTATGGATGCAATGAAGTATTATCAGGGTGTCCTTAGAGCTCTTGATTGGACAATCACCGGCATTGATGTCTAAACTTNAACTATTTTTATCTAAATTTCTAGTTTATTTTTAATTTTANATAATTTTTCAAGNATGTTNTCTTTTTTCAACTGACTCATCTCTGAATCCTTAATCTCTTTTNTTATTTCATCAATTATACTTGTAATTTCTATTNCTGACTTTGATTCNGANNTCTCTAAATCTTCAAACCCNNNCTCTTCTGTTTTATCAATTTTTTCTATNCCTTCNGGTAAAATTTCATAAATTCTGATNATTTTTTCTTTTACTCTCTGAGGGGACATTAATACAAATTGATTTTTTCTTAACTTTTCAAGTTCTTTGAGTGTNTCTTCTTTTGATGTTCTAAGTGTNTTACAAATTTGATCAATNGTACCTGATTTTGTTTGTAAGAGTCGTAAAATTTTTGCCCATGTTGGAANATTATCACTCCATAGAATTTCTTTAGCAATACCTGTAATTGAAAATGAACCATCTTTGTTTAGTGAAACTAGATTTCTATCTTTTAATGATGCTAGTGAATCTAAAATTTTTCCTACTCCTAATCTNTTTAATTCCGAACTTTCTAGACTATTTTCATTAAANGTTCCNTTTTCTTTGATTGCTAATTCTAAAATTTCTAAATCAATTGTNCCTAGTTTTTTCATGTTGTTATTTCCTTTAGAGATTTATCTTCTTTTCGAAGCNCCTCTAGAAGATTATATGTGGATTCTATTATTTTTGATTAATGGTTCAATACGAACTTCCAAGATTACCTTATGANTATGATGAACTAGAACCATTCATTGATACTGAAACAATGAAAANTCATCATCAAAAACATCATCAATCATATGTTGATGGTCTCAATAAATCCCTTNAAGAAATAGGTGGTGCATCNCANCCTCGGTATATNTCATCAATCTTATCNGATNTTACTTCNATTCCTGANTCTGCCCGAAANAAAATCAATTTTTTTGGTGGTGGTTTTGAGAATCATAAAATTTTTTGGGAAACTATGACNCCTAANNGTGATAAATTTCCTGGAGGAAAATTAGAAGACTCNATTGATNTTTATTTTGATAATTTTGAAAATTTCAAAAAAATTTTTTCAGATAAAGCAANCACTATTCAAGGAAGTGGGTGGTGTTGGTTAGTTTTTAATCAAACATATCATAAAATTGAAATTATTACCACTCCAAATCAAACNAGTCCTTGGACAGTACAGCGANTTCCTTTACTTGGATTAGATGTNTGGGAACATGCATANTATTTGAAATATCAAAATAAAAGACCTGATTATGTTNATGCTTGGTGGAATGTTGTAAATTGGGATTATGTTGNAAATCGATTTTCAGAAATTTCTGGATAAATATTTNATAAATTAATNATGAGTATNTGTAAATTCATTCAAAAATACTTTGAATTATCTGTTTTTTCTTAACAATTGTTANTTTTAGATNATTTTTTTTAATAAATTTTCAGATAATCAACTACCTGCTTTATCTTTGATNATGTGTATTANCAATNATGNCAATTTCTGGAATGTATATGNTGAATTCTAAAGATTATCAACAAGAAAAAATTCATCAAGCCTTAGATATGCTGTATATAGACAGGAAAAATCAATTCCGTGAATTATCTCAGGTANTACTTCCTGAAAATGNATCNANNACNATGCCAACCTGGAAAGAATTCATATTGAATTTCAGTTTGGATGTGGAAAGTGCTTTTNATNCTTGGTCTGGCAGATCTGCATTATCTGTAAANTCNCCACAAAAAGCTTTGACAATCTTAAGACAATTAGGACGTGATGGTGCATCTCTAAATCTGTTAGTGCATCGACTTAACATGTCGTATAACCTCTCNAAAGAATTCAAGTCNATCTACAAACGGTTAAAGTAAATTNTATTTTTTCAAAAATTAATTTACATTAGAAAAAGATCCTGTTCCAAAACATTTGTTTTGGAAAGGCTCCGTCATGAATTGAAGATTATAAAAATTCTATTAAGAATTTTATCCTCTACCAATTCTGAAAATGGCTGTACTGCATGNTGGGCATGTGCCTTTGATTGCAGGTTTTCCATTTTTCATGGTGTATGGTTCAGGGCCGCCGATTTCTCGTTTGTCACGACACTTCACACAATATCCTATTGTCATAATTCCACTAGGCTCATGTTATATTAGCGAGAAGTTGTTGATTTTTTTTCACCTAGTGGCAAATCTCCGATCCCAATAATTANGNTCCATNNCAATTTTTTTAGTATTGGNTATTTTTTTNAGATGATTTATTGAAACTTTTTNATTTCTAAATTTNGATTCTATAGTAATCCCATCTTTCTGGATCAAATTGTTCTACAAATTCTGCNTTTTCTTTGCTTANNCTTGCCTGAATTACCTCTCTTAATGCAAAACTTGTCATATACNTGTATNTCATAGANTGAGACTGCATGATGAACATNTGTCTCATCTCACTNCCTCCTCTTAATCCCCANTANCCCATTTTTACTGCAATAGGTTCNAGGAAAATNGTATTTGATAANCCAAAATTTTCATCTCTNANCTCTTCACGTAAATCATANTTTTCAAGNGCTCCCCCTTTCGCAAATCCAACAATTTCACCATTTNTATTATTNAATCTTAATGTGTTNAGAANTATTTNTGGATCTTTGATTGTCTCTTCAAAATTNTCNCTTGAAAATTGTAATGGTCTTGGTAATTCTAAAAATATGTCGTATAATTCTTTGATAAATTCTGCGTCTTGTCTTAATTTCATTGATTCAATTGTTGGCACTAGTTTGAGGTTTTCATAAGCACAATCTGCTTGAATAGTAATTTCTTGTTGTCTAATTTTCATAAATGATAAAACAGTATCAAAAAAATTCTTTCTCATTATGTTTGGAAGTACTTTAAGAACTCCTTTGGTCGTAACTGTTTCATTGCTTAAAAGGTCTTCAAAATACCCCACTGCCCTTCTTACAATCAATGATGGTCTCCATGCAAGTGCATGTGCGTTCATTTTCGCCATTTCCATTCCTTTACTAAAATCCTCTAATGCATAACCACTAATTCTATCAACTACTGATAGATATTCTCCAATTTTCATAATGTGTTGTTGAAGTTCTTGATTATTTCTTGTTAAATCTGAATTTTGAAAACAATCTTTTACTTGTAGTTCTGCTTCATCTTTTATTTCCCCTTTCCATGGGTATGTAGTTCTTAAAATCAAAACTTTGACAATTTCTAAATCAATCTTTGCAATTTTTATTAATTCTTGCAATTTTTTATCAGTCAAAATAAATTTTAGAACACTTTTTTCATGAGGTTTATCCACACTTTTTTCAGGATCAAAATCATGAAGTAACGCAGCAACATACAGGTGTCTGATGTCTGACTTAGTTAATTTCACTTGTTCTTGATTTACCGCCAAAAGTGAAACATACGTTACTTCTAACTCGTGATTGATATTGTGGTATCCATAATACTCGCTTCCTAAACCTTGGTTTTCAAATAAATCGATAACATAATCTAACATTTCTATAAAACAATCTTCTTCTAATTCATTCTGAATCATTACATCCACAATTTTTTTTCTCATTGGATGAAGATTTGCAAATTTTTGCAATATACTACGATCTTAATTTAATGTTTTTAAGATTATCTCTTTTTATTTATAATAATTTTAATTTGCTAAGAAAAATTCGTTAGAATTTGAAATTTTTGAAGAATTCATTTTCTTTTTTGAGAAAAATGTGTATGCTGTATTGCAAAGAATGGAATTGAACCTAAATTTTATTGAGGGAAAAATAATTTATGAAAACATGATCATGTTTAACTAAATGACGCTCTGATTTTCTAATATGGGATTGTTTGGATTTGGTAAAAAAGAACGTGAATTGACTCCTGATGATTTTTTGGATAAGGTGGAGACTGTAGATTACGTTATTCTTGGTTTAATCACAAATGGAGTGACAAAATATCTTACTATCTTTGAAAGTTTTAAAAAAATACCTAAGAGAAAATTTCAAGAACATTTCAATAAACTTGAAAGAATGGATTTAATCACTATTGATTCTAGAGACAGTTGGGTAATAAGAAATACCAACCCCTCAATAATTTTGAAAACTGAAGGAGTGAAATTGGTTGAAGAAAAATCTAATCTTGAAGAATTAATTGCAATGCATGCCAAATTATAATTCAGTTTATTTTGAGTTCAAGATACTATTCCTGAACTAGTCTAGATTTGAGGATAATGTTCATTGACTTTGATCGAATTAAAATTTGATATATGTAGTTAATTTCATTTTTTTAAATAATTACCGTGCTTGGAATCTGTAAAATTTGTCATTCTTTTACTGAAGTAACTCTTACTCAGGTATTTGAAAATGATGATAAAATGAGTCTTGCATACGTTTGTAAAAAATGTACAAATTAGACTATCTTTTTTTAATATTGAGCGTAATTCTTAATTTTCAGTTTAACGTAATCACTTTATGATTGATTGGAAAAATAAGAAACTTGATAATTGGTGTCAATCTGGAGAAGGTGGCAAAAACAGATGGATTAGTGAAGATGAGAAAAAATTTAAAAAATTTGAAGACGAAGATAGTAGTTATGGAATTGGGTCTACGTCAATGGAATGATNATTGAATACCATTNCTCAANATAACTNAAACTTTGATGTACAAANNGANTGTAACGGATTTTCACGAAACACTCAATAGAATTACCATTTGGTTNTTTTTACATGTCAGTTGATCAAGGTCTACTTGAAATCCTTACCANTTATTCTAANGAAAATTCTTTAGAATGNNGTCTTTATCTTGAAGGAAAAACTTTNCAAATATCCAATGTCTCAATAATTCATTCNCCTACNCCTGTCAATGAACCTACTACTCGTGGAGGTGTATATTTTTCAGACAAATTTGCTTACAAAATGAANGGTGAAGTAAAAGATCTTTCAATAACCCCCTTATTGACAAATAAAATGCTTGGNCCTAATACTGAGTTTGGNGAACTCAAAATNATTGCAAAACTTGAACTCNAAGATGAAAAAATGANNGTTGAAATTTTTACAAATTTAACAAANAGTGTTCAAACTCCTGATTCTATTGAACTTAGTATGATAATTGTAAAATTAAATCATGTTTAGTNGATTTNGANATATTTATCGTANGATTCTCTACGTTCCTTATCTGAAAGAACTTCNTATGCTTTATTCAATTCTGACATTTCTTCTTCAGAATTACTTTTTGTTTTATCTGGATGTGTTTTCTTTGCAAGTTCTCTGAATTTANTTTTTATTTCATCTTGAGTTGCATNNTTNGAAACCTCTAANACATCATAATAATTTGGAAGACTGTTATTTGTTGCCGCTTCNCTAAATTCTCGATTCTCTTTTGTATTNTTCCTCTTTCCTAATTCTTCATAATCATCCCCCCAATCAGAATGATATTTTTCAAATGTTTTNTCTTGTTTTGATTCTANTTTTTCTTNGTCATAAGATGTTTTTCTNCGTAAAANAATNTCTCTCGCTAAAAATAAAAATATNCCAATTACNACTANACTAAAACCTGAAAACAAAATAATTNTTTCTTCATCTGTGACTTCNAACTCCATATNTAATTNATTATTTTGTGCATTTGCTGTTTGAAATNCACCTAAAACNACTAATGAAATTATAAANAATTCTNTTNTCTTCATTTTTTCTTCACGATAATCTAAAATCTTCTTTTGTAGTATTTAGAACTANATGTGTTATTGTATTCTCCACATTTGGTATGGAAGCNAGGTCCTTTACAAACTTACTTAATTCATTTCTCTCTTTGAATTTTGCTATGACTATTGTATCTGTTGAACCTGTAATGTCATAAACCCCACANACATTTTCAAATTTAGATACNTCATTTTCAATATCTACTATTTTGTCATTTTTAGCAACAATCTCAATAATTGCNGTAAGTGAATATCCAATTNTTTCATGATCAATTAATGNTGNNTATCCTTTGATAATTTTCATTTTTTCCAGTTTTTTAATNCTNGATAATATTGTGACAGTTGACATGCCNAGTNTTAGTGCTAATTGACGTGCAGATAATCTTGCATCAAACATCAAATTTTTTAAAATCNTTTCATCTGTTTCATCCATTNCTATCTTATNTTATNGAAAAATTTATTTAAATTTTGGGCAAATATTTGTAAATTTGTTTAATTTTTACNCTCTTTGTAGATGNTGATTTATCAAATTTAATACAAATGGCATATTTGATTATTTGTGGANAAAATNAGAGAANTAGTTGATTCAGGAAAGNCTTTTCTTGAAGACTCTAAATTTGATGATGCATTAGATTTTTTTGAACAGGCATTATTATTGAATCAAAATGATCCTGATTTGTGGAATCATAANGGAGTAGCATTACGAAGTTTAGGNAGATANGAAGAAGCCATGTATTGTTTTAACAAATCATTAGAAATTGAACCTAGAGACAAANATGCTTCTTAATCNNNATGANTCNNTTTTCTTGAAATAAATTTCNATTTTTGTAGAAATATAATTAAGATTATGATATTACCTAGAGGTTAATTTAAGATCTTTNCTATTTNNTTNATGCAGAAATTAATTGNTTTACAAAAATNTGATAATTTACAAAAAGATATGCTGAATGATCACTATATTATTGACAATATCTTATCTAACACTGTGAGTGANANAATAAANAAAATTTTAGTTGANGCTTTTGAATGTGCAGAAGATGGNGACTATNTTGAATCATTAAGANTGTATGATTTAGCACTAAAAGATGAACCTAACAATATTGAAGCNTTAATTGACAAAGGTGTAACTTTNCAAAATATTGGGAAANANAAACTTGCAATTNGGTCATATAACAAAGCATTATCTATNTCCCCTGATAANNTGGATGCTTTNCTTAACAAGGGAAGTGCATTACATTCTGATCAAAAATTCATTGAAGCTATAACGTGCTATGATCTTGCTTTNAAAATTGATAAAAAATGTGCAATGGCTTTGGCATACAAAGGACTTTCGTTAGGTGAGATGGGTCAATTACATGATGCAATCAAGCATTTCAAAAAAGCATTATCTATTGACAAGCACTATGATTTAGCAAATATCTCAAAAAACCTTGCTCAAGATCTACTGAANTCTATTAGTGAACAAAAATCTAAAACACTGTAACATCGCCAGGTGCAGGCTCTCTGGANTCTTGTTTTTCATGAGATTCAAAAAATTCCTTATGTGATGTATTGTGATGTTCTTTGAGTTTTTCTATATTTTCGAATCCCTCATGACACAAATAGCATTTTGGTTTGTGTTCATCAACTAAAGGAAGTACCATAATCTCTATGATGNTGTTGGTTACTTATCTTTTGAGACTACAAGGAATGTTTCAAAGGAATCCATGAGACTATGTAGAAAGACGAGCAAAAAAGATAGTCTCAAAGAAATCTGTGAAAGATTAAGGAATATATCATGATTANACCGCAATTATTCNTGCTAGAACAACTTGTTGGGGATTCAAAAGCATTAGATCGTGCATTAGCTGGAGAAGAATTGTCTTACAATGATGGAATNGAATTGATGAATTATGATAATTTACATTTACTTGGATCTGTTGCAGATATTACTAGAAAAAAATNAGTAGGAAANACTGTCACTTTTGCTGCATCATACTACATGAATTACACCAATGTCTGTGCTGCTAGTTGTCAAATGTGTGCATTTTANAGAAAAGATGGTGCTGATGANGCATATACCTTAACTTCTCAAGAAATTGAACAACGTGTTGGAATTGCAAAACAAATGGGTGCAACTGAAGTTCACATCGTAGGCGGATTCCATCCAAAATTACCTCTGGAATATTATGAAGATATGATGAGGACAATTAAAAAAAGTCATCCTGATCTTAACATTAAAGCATTAACTGCAGCTGAAATTTTCTTTTTATCNAAACTAACAAAAAATTCTACAAAAGAAATTTTATCTCGTCTAAAAGATGCTGGNCTTGATTCAATGCCTGGTGGAGGTGCAGAATTATTTCATCCTGATATAAGAAATAAGATTGTTCGAGGAAAATGTACTGGTCAAGAATGGATTGATGTAATTGAAGAGGCTCATACTATGGGAATTAAAAGNAATGTAACAATGCTTTATGGACATATTGAAAAACCTGAACATATTNTTGATCATCTCATAAAAATTCGTNATTTACAAAAGAAAACAAATGGATTGTTAACATTNATTCCATTGAAATTTAGTTTAGATAATACTGAACTAGAACAAGATAATTTGGTAACTCATGAATGCTCATCNGTTTATGANTTGAAAATTATTGCTTTATCTAGATTGATGCTTGCAAATGTTTTGGATAATNTCTCAGTNTATTGGGTGGCACTTGGAAAAAAATTGGCACAGGTTGCTTTATCAAATGGNGGAAATGATCTTGTTGGAACNGCATTTTCTGAAGAAATTTATCGTGCAGCTGGAAAACAGACTNCCTCCTCTATTGATGACTTGGCAACNATGGTACAAGAAATAGGACGTAATCCTGCACAACGAAATACTCATTTTGATATAATAAAAAAATTCTAATCTAATTGCTTTTTTATTGATTNTACTTTTTCTTCCATCTTAACGTGTTTGTCTTTTCTTGAATCTATTTTGATAATTACCTCNACTCTATCAATTCCTAAATTATGTACNGTATCNANCATTNTNTTNGATGCATCATTGATCACNTCAATANTGTCTGATTCTAAAACAGTNCCCATAGAGTTTATTTCGTATCTNATNTTCTCTATATTTTTGATTGANTCTATTGCTTTTGCAATGTAAAAACTGGCACTNGTGGTTCTAGTTGCCATTGGATATATGCTGATTTCTGCTTGAATCATTATTATTTTTATTATGATTTAAGATTAAAAACTTTGAATCATTCTACTGGTTTCTTTTCTTGTTTTTTAGCACTATTTTTTTTCCTTCTAGCTCCAAAACTNATTAAAATNAACAAAAANCCAATNCCNATCATAATNCCANATAGTGTATTGTAATCTTGATTTTCTTGTTGTGCAANCATCAAGTCGATTGTTTCTTCTTCAGACATTCCTGANTGNCCNACAGGAANTGANGAATTNACATTAATGCTGATTAAAATTCCTATACTTAATAACACGATTCCTCCTACTAGCATTTTTTTATCGACTAGNACCATTTGTGATNTANTTTGAGTANAGNACTAATATTATTATCTGAAAAATATTTTGAAATTTGTAGATTTTNTGATTTTNTGNTNAGTTNTTGATATTTAGTATTTTAATTGAATTCTTCTGGTGGTTTTTGAACAAATACATTNCATACAAGNGCATCNGTCTTTGTNTCTCTGTACTGAACATTACATGTGACAAATTTTCCTTTAAGNGCTCTTTCTAAATCCTCTTGAGTTGTTTCGGCATATTGTGGTTCTTCNGGNTTATCAATTTTTGCAATAACTATTTTTTCCGTTTTACNNTATTCTTCTTTATTGTCTTTTCTGAAATGACTAACTAGTAATTCAAAAGCATTATTTGTTAGAATGCCCATTACTGGACCNCCAATACCATCTCCCATTAATTGTAAAAATTTTTTGTTCTATAATTACTTGGTGGCAATACTAATTTCAAAGTCTGGNACTAGGTNNTTTTCTTTTGCCATTTCAAAGAGTCTTCTGATTGATTCTTCTCCAGAATCTCCCATGTTNACTGTAACCTCATTGACATACATTTTNACNAATTTTTCAATNANNTCNCNTTNTTTNCCTCTNGNATACTGCATTGCATATTCTAATGCATCATCAAAATTCTTTATTCCAAATTCAATTGATGATTGTAAATACTTGTCAAATTTTACAATTGTTTCCATACCTAAATCTGTCTTCATTACGTTGATTCCTAATGGAACTGGTAATCCATTTGTTGTTTTATCCCACCATTCTCCAACGTCTAAAATCTTTACATTTCCTTCTTGTTCATATGATAACTGTGTCTCGTGAATAACTAATCCTACATCCACTTTTCCTGATTTAACAGCTTCTGGAATATCACTGAAATTCATCTCAACATAATCAAATTTACCAATCATTAATTGCAATAGCAAAAATGCTGATGTCATTTTTCCAGGGATTGCAATTTTACATTTTTTTATCTCATCAATTGTCATTTGTTTTCGTGCTGTAACTATTGGACCATAATTAATTCCAAAACTTCCTCCACTCCTCAATATGGTATATCCTGGAATGTATGCACATGCATGTACTGAAACTGCTGTAACATCTAATTCCGGGTCTGTTGCTTTGAGATTTAGTTTTTCAATATCCTCAATAACGTGTTTTACTGTAAAGTCTGGAGATGGAACTTTGTCAGTAAACATTCCATAAAACATGAATGCGTCATCAGAATCTGGAGTGTGTCCTACAGAAATTTCCATGAATAATTTCTTTAATAATCGTAATAAAAATCAAAACCTATTCGAATTACTTTTCTAATATTATCTATTACTGAAATCATCGTGAATTCTCTTGAGGCCTATGAGAAAGATATTGTTCTACAAATAGATTTTTTAAAATTATTTTCAAAACAAAAAACATTATCTGAAAAACAACAAAAAAATACATTATTTTCTGGCAGTGGTGATTCTTTGGTATCTGCAATGCTTGCTGAATCCTTTTCAAATGGCAAAGTGTCTGTTTTTGATCCACTCGATCTCTACAAAAACCCACAGCTTGTGAAATCTAAAAATATCTATTTTGTCTCAATCTCTGGAAATACATTAACAAATATCAAAGTTGCAAAAGTTGCAAAAAAGACTATTGCCATTACTTCTCAACCCGATAGTAGGCTTGCCAAAGTATCCCATGATGTTATTTTACTTTCTGCTCCAAATAGCGGAGTGTTTACTGGGGGCAGCATATCATTTTTAGAAAGTGCTTTAACATGCATCTCTTTGGTATCCTCTATTACAATTCCTAGACGCCCAAAATTATTTTTAAAAGCAAAATCTGATATAAAAAAATTCTCAGTATCAAAAAAAATCTATGTTCTTGGAACTTTTTTTACATATCCTTTAGCAATGTATTGTGCTGCAAAATTCTATGAATTATTAGGGTATGATGTACATTATGCTAGAATTGAACAATTCTCTCATATGGAAATATTTTCATTGAAAAAAGATGATACTGTCATTGTATTTGAAGAAAAAAATACTCATAACACACAACTAGTTTCAAACTTAAAAAAAATTGGAATTAATGTAATTCATCCTCCAGTGCCTTCTGAGAAATTATCTCAAATGCTATATTGTACATTTTTCTCTCAATTATTGCCACTTTATGAGGCTAAAAAGAAAAGAAAAAGAGATTGTCATTTTGTTTTGGCAAAAGAGATTCGGGATGTCAGCAATAGAATGATCTATTGACTTTTTGTAATTTTAATATCGATTATCTCTCAAAAAAATAAATTTTAAAACTATTTCTAGTATGTTGAACAATTTTCACTATGGGATTATTTGGAAATAGTAAAAACGAACTAAAATGTAAAAAATGTGGAACTATCTTAACTGATTCTGAAAGACTAAAGAAACATCAAGAAAAAGCACATAACAAGAAAAAAGAGAAATGTAGAGTGTGTGGAACTGAATTTAACACTCAGAATGATTTGAGAAAACATAAAAAAAATTGTAAATAAATTTTCAAATTATCATTAAATCAAAAATTTCAGTTGAATATGGATCTTCTTTATGTCTATAATATATGGAAAATAAAATCCAATAAGTTCCAAAACTATTGTTGATCTAAATAATTTGGAATTGTTTTTAATCTCAACAACGGTGTGAATTATATAGTGTTCTCCGCAATTTCGACTTAAATGGCAAAATTCAAGTCAACTTCTGAGGTAATGAAAATTATCAAGAATAAGGCAAATATCCGAAACTTTGGTGTAATTGCACACGTTGACCATGGAAAGACAACCATGAGTGATAGTCTTTTAGCAAATTCTGGAATTATTGCTCCATCTGCTGCTGGAAAAGCACTTGCAATGGATTTTGATAAAGAAGAACAAGAAAGAGGAATTACCATTTATCAGGCAAATGTAACTTTACTATTTTCTCAAAAAGATGAAGAATATGTCATCAATATGATCGATACTCCTGGACACGTAGATTTTAGTGGCAGAGTAATTCGAAGCCTTAGGGCAATCGATGGTGCTGTAGTTGTGTGTGATGCAGTTGAAGGTATTATGACTCAAACTGAGACTGTGACTAGAATGGCTCTTGAAGAAAGAGTAAAACCTGTTTTGTTTATCAACAAGGTGGATAGACTAATCAAAGAATTAAGATTAACCCCTGAAAAAATGCAAGCCCAATTAGCAGAAGTAGTTTCAAATTTTAATCAACTAGTTGACACATATGCTGAATCTGAGTATAAAGAAGACTGGAAGGTATCTATTCAGGATGCAAGTGTGACTTTTGGTTCTGCTAAAGATAGATGGGCAATTAACACTGATTTAATGAAAGAAAGAGGAATTACATTCAAAGATGTTATTGACGCTTATACTAATGAAAAACTAGCAGACCTTGTAGAAAAAGCACCACTGGCAGATGCAGTACTTGGAATGGTTGTAAAACACCATCCTGCACCAAGTGATGCAATAAAATACAGAATTCCGCAAATTTGGAAGGGTGATTTAGACTCAGATGTTGGAAAAGCACTACTTGCAGGTAAAGATGACGGCCCTACAATTATGATGGTTGTAAATATGGTATTAGATCCTGCAGCTGGTCCTGTTGCAATTGGAAGATTATTTTCTGGAACAATTAAGGATGGTCAAACTCTTCATATTATAGATGAGAAAAGAGAAGGACGAGTTCAATCTGTTAATTTCTTTATGGGCAACCAAAGAGAACAAGTAGGTGAACTTGGAGCTGGAAATATTCCTGCATTATTGGGATTAACTGAATGCCGAGCTGGAAATACACTTTCTTCTGTAAAAGGAATTCCAATGTTTGAAGGCGTCAAATATGTTTCTGAACCTGTTGTTCAAATTGCAATTGAACCAAAACACCCTAAAGATTTACCAAAACTTGTAGATATTCTAAAACAATTAACCATTGAAGATCCAAATCTAGTTGTAAAGATTGATGAGGAAAGTGGTGAGACTATTGTTGCTGGAATGGGTGTGCTCCATCTTGATGTTGCAACACATAGAATTCAAGATGCAAAATGTGAAATTATAACATCTGAACCTTTGATTAACTATAGAGAAACTGTAAAAGGTGGATGTGAACCAATCATGGCAAAATCCCCTAACAGACATAATAAAATATTCATGAAAGTAGAACCATTAGAACCTGAAATTGCTCATATGCTTAGAACTGGTGAAATTAGTGATATGAAAGACAAAAAGGTTGTATCTGACTTACTAAAAGGAGCTGGATGGGATACTGACACAATTAAGAGAGTCATGAAATTTGATTCTCGTGGTAATGTTTTAATCAACGGAACAAAAGGTGTTCAATTTGTTCAAGAGTCAACTGATTCTATTAATTCTGGATTTGATGAAGTGATGAAAGAAGGTCCTCTTTGTAAAGAACAAATGAGAGATTGTAAGTTTATCTTTACTCACTTTGTTCCTCACGAAGACACTGCTCATAGAGGTTTATCTCAACTAGGCCCTGCATCTCGTAGAGCTTGTATGGGTTCATTACTTACTGCTGGAACTGCTGTCTTAGAACCAACATTGGCAATTGAAGTTCGTGTACCTACAGATTTAGTAGGAAATGTTGCAACAATACTTTCTGGTAAACGTGGTAAAGTACTTGATATGTCTCAAAAAGGTGCATCAAGTATTGTAATTGGTGAGATTCCTGCGTCTGAAACATTTACTTTATCTGAAGCAATGCGAGGTCAAACTGCTGGTCGTGCAACATGGAATACCTCTTTTAAAGAATGGACAGAAGTTCCTAAATCTATGTTAGCAACCGCCGTTGCTGATATTAGAAAGAGAAAAGGGCTTGCACCAGATCCACCAGGTGTAAGTGAATTCATCGACAGAGAATAGATTTTCTTAATTTTTACTGTTTGGTATTTTCTTAATTCACGACTGATGTATTTTATTAATTTGAAATGATTTGTTGAATTCTCAATTACCGAAAATAATTAATATATGACCTACTTATTATAGGTTGACCTAGATAAAATGAGTCATAATGAGCCTAGCAATAAAATATTCGAGCGTGAAAGAATCGTATTTGAGATCATTAAAAATAATTTAGATTTGCACCATAATGCTCTGATGAAATTAATCGTGCCTGAATTCATGGCAAAAAGTACCTTTGAGAAAACTCGTGATTTACTACTCGAAAAAAAAATTATTTTTGTGAGAATTAAAGGTAATATGAAATTCTATGCCCCAATGGAAAACTATGAACAAAAATTATATCAGTTCATTGAACATTCTACAAATAGTTTTTTTCATGATTTGAAATTACAAATTAAAAGATTAGAGTTTGATTTTCCTAGAAAAGATATTGATGAAAAAATAAAAATTTCAAGTTCATTGTTGAAAAATTTATTGGAAACTGACAATGGATTCACTTTTTTAGATTCTATAAAAAATCCAAAAAAAACTTTGTATAAAGATGAACATCTAATAATCCAACAATTAATCTTCAAAGTAATTAAAGTAATTAGAACTGATGCTGATTTTGAAATAATTTTCCCTACAATTACTAACTATGTTGGAATTCGAAAGAATTTATAAAGTCTATAATAATTATTACTGCCTCTATAATTTTGGTGTCACTCATAATATTTTTAATTCCATTAATTGATGAATTTGAAACATTCAATTGCATAACTATGCCATGTGAAATGCCAAAAATTTCGATTATTGAAAAGATTCAATAGTTATTTTTTAAAAATTAGATTAATTTCATAAAAAACAAATTTTTGACTTGTGTATGACAAAATTCTTCCGATAACCTAGTTATTTATTCAGGTACTCTGCTGTGTAATACATGGGATTGTTGTATACGAAATTCTACCTGGATTTTGATGAACATTACTGGAAACAAGTTTCTCATAACCCAATAATTTTCCAATCTATTCAAGATGACACTTATTTGGAAATTGAAGATGTTTCTCATAAATTATGCAAATTACATTTCAAGAATGGTGGAAAATTAAACATGTTCCGAGTAACTGGACGATTTCGTCTTACTTGGAATGATGATGATGTTATCTAATTTTACAACATAATAATGGGGGATTTTATTAAAATTCATATGACTTTAGAAGCCAAAATCCAGAAAATTTTGGATAATATCGATGATGCATCTTCTGATGATATTATTGAAATAATAAAACAAATTCAGCCTCAATTTCGTAGTAAATTGACTACAGAATACCTTCAAGGAAAAATCCAAAAAATCAGTGATATTTCTGATGGTGTTGAAAAAAAGAAACAATGTACATCTTTACTTCCTTATTTTGATTGGTATTTACAAGGATTGTAAAATCATTCTGAATATTCTTTAATTTTATTTAGCGCAATTTTAATTTGTTCTAAGTCTGTTTTTGATTTTTCCATGTTTCCTACCAACGTAACAAAATATTCATGACCTGTATCCCACGCTTTATGAATATCTGATTCATAACAAGATAATGCTTTTTCTAAAAATGGTATGTCTTCTTTAAGTTCATTTACTTTTTGAATATCTTGTATACTGTCTTGAATTTTTTGTATTGTTTGATCTATGATTGGAATCGTTTTCATTGCTTGTTGGCCTAGTACTGATGCAAACATTGCAGCCGATTCTTTTAATTCAGGACTTTTTCCTAAAGTTCTTAATCTATTTTTATAATGATTAAGTGATTTTAAAATTATTTCATAACCTCCTTCGTCTTTTAGATATATTGCACCTACCCAAACTTTTTCAGACATTTCTTTCATTGTTAATTTTTGTTATTAAAATTTTATTGAATCATAAAAAAATCAAGTTTAAATAAAAATATCATTATTTGAGCAAAATTATTCTCTATTTTCTACATCAAAATTTTCTTGAATTGGAGGTGTATTTCTGCTAATTAGATGTATGATAATTCCTGCAAATGTCACTCCCATTCCTGTTAGGCCGATAAACGTTCCAATATTTTTAGCAAATCGTAATACTGGATCGGCTTGACCCATTTGAATTGAATAAAACAATATCAATCCAATGATGAACATGATGCCGCCTATGATCATTAAAGGAAATCCTGTCTTCACACCTTTCTCTTTCAGACCTGATTAATAATTAGATGTCTTTCTAAATGATAAATCGTCATAGCCAAACACAACATTCACTCCTTGAATGAAAATTTTAAAAAAACATAGGCATAAGTGATAATTTTAAGAAGTTTTTTTTACTATATTTGAATAGACATTGTGAAATAATGACTACTTTACAGAGTTTATCATTAAATCAAACTATCACAAAAATTGATGAATTAATTGATTCAGGAAATGGTGATGTTGGGAGACTGTATCATATTCTAGAATTTCTGAAAAACAAAAAAATGTTGTATAAAACTGATCGGACATATTTAGAGACTAAACTTAATTCATCATTTGAAGTTGAAGAAAAAATTATAGAAGATGTAAAAACTGAAGACGAGAAAGAACTCCTTCCACAAATTAAAAAATTAATTAAAAATAAAGATGGTGATGTTGGACGTCTACAACATATTTCTGATATGATTATTCAACATAGGGAATTATTTAGAACTGATCTTGATTATTTGAAATCAAAGATATCTCCAGATGATAAAGTCATTACACCACCAAAGATATCTGATACCAAACAGTCTTCTCAAACTTCTTCTAAACAAAATAATTTAAAAACCGAACTTACTCCAAAACCAAAAATTCGTGGAAGTATGCCAAAAGGATGGTCACCTAAAACTAATGAAATTGAATTAAATGATATTTCAAAAAATATTGAAGACGAAAAAGAAAAAATTTTGCAACAACAAAAAATTTCTAATGAATTAAACTCTAAGAAATTGAAATTAATTGAATTGATGGATCATCGAAAAAAATATGAGCAAAAAATTTCTAATGAAAAATATTCACTTGAAAATCTAATTAAAGATGAAAGATTGAAAATTAAAATTCAAACAAAATTATCTCAAGACATTCTTTTACAGAAAGAAGAAATTGTAAAAATTAAAAATGAAAGAACAAATATTCTCAAAAAGATTGATTCTAAAAAATCTAAATTATCTAACGAATTATTAGATCAAAAAAATGAACTTATTCAGATACAATTAGAACAAGAAAAAATTGAAAAACAAATCAAAAATGAGCAAGATTTGTTATCTGAAATGTCTGAAGAACAAAAAATTAGATTATCTCATCAAGTGACGATTGCTCAAGAAATTAAATCCAAACAAGAAGAACTAGAAAAATCAAACAAAAATCTCAATGAAATTGCTTCTCAAATTAAAGAAGAAAAGGCAAAATTTTCAGAATCTAAAAAACTTAACTTGCAAATAAAATCTCAAGAACGTGAACTAATTAACGCCAAAAAAGACAGACTGAAATTGATTAATGCNCTTTCAAAGGAAAAAATGATAATTTCAAAAAAAACACTAGAAGAACACAAAAAATTGAAATCNCAAAATGAANTAACAAAACAACTTAAGATTGANGAAAAAATGTATAATTTNCTTAAAANGAAACGTGAAAAATTAGAATCTGAAATAAAATCTAAAAATAAAAAACTCAAAGAAANGCAACNNAAATTAAAAAAACAAATTGATGNAAAAGAGAAAAAACTTAGAATTNCATCNAAATCNAATAAAATGAAAAAAAATCTAAAAAANTACTATAAANTAAATATTNTTNCAAATTNTTNCCTGAATNNTATAATAGCTTATATTTAGTTAGANTTTTTTGTGNTTTAGAATGGCTGTTAAGAAAAAAATTGATNTACTTGACATTGTTCAAAAAATNGTAAACNTAGATCCAAAAATGAGATTTGCNGCAATCATTGATTCTAANGGAAACATTCGTGAGGGAATTATGAAAAAAGGTCAAACCAGTTTNAATTCACAAAAAGCNGANGAACATTTCTGTAAACAAGTNGCACAAAGAAGAGCCATGAGAAAAGAATTTGATCGTTCTTTAGGTAAAGTAAGATANGTTCATGTGGAAAGAGAAAAAGTTTCNCAATTGGTAATTTACTCGAAAAGAAATATTNTNTTNTTCACAATGGANCCTGAAATGNCAATTAACAAAAAAATGCTATTAATTACAAAAATAAAGAATCTTACTNCTGATCTTTAGAGATTTTCAGATTTCCTANTTTTACATATGTTATGACTTTTCAAAAATATCTNGGNGACTCAAAAATGTTTGAATATGACAAACATTATCGTGAATGTCAGCATCTTAACAAGCCGTTTATCAAATCACGNATTAATCCNAGCAATGGNAATTTTTTTGTACAAATTGATTTGATGACTTGTAATTATGATTTAACNCCACTAGAATTAGATGAAATAAATAAATTNATTTTAANTGAAATANANTTTGTAACATCNCATACTTCNNATTCATTCAATGATTATCATATAGACAAAGAAGTTGCTTGGTTTGATGGCATATCTTCTGAACANGTTCATGATTTTTGTGAAAATCTTTATGATTTAACACAAAAANACCATAACTAGAATCTGATTAAATTTTTAANAATTTTNTNAATTATCTGAAGTTCTTGTTTTCTTTCTTTTATTGTAGTTTCATTCCATTTTTTTGCAAATTCTGATGTTTGATCTAATTTTTGCAATTCTTCGATATATTTTATCATNTAGANTTTGTAATTTTGTAGTAAATCTAGATGTTTGTTATGATTTTTTTCANTTGTAGTTNCCATTCCATTCCTCTTCTGTAATATCTGGGAACATTTCTNTTATTCTTTTTTTATCTTCTTCCATTGCNTCNATTCTTTTATTTAGATGATTTAATATTATATTTTCATTTTCTTGNTTTTTTTCATTTTTAATATCTAAAATTGTTTTTTCTAAAGATCTNTAGTANNTGATNTGCTTTTTTCTTGATTNTTCAGANTTNTCTTCATCTTTTANATCCATTAAAAAAATTATAACATNATAGAAAATAAGTAGTTGTCTCTTTGGTTTACACTAATATTGAATTTAAATTATTATTANAATATGAAAATNCTCATTGATGAAATGGATGATGGNTGGGATGAAAAATTAAAAGAATTGGGATATGATGCATATAGTGTTAAAAAATTGCGAGCTGCTGGNCATAAACTTCGAACTGATTATTCNGTGATTAATTATGCTAANGAAAATGANATGCTTTTAGTTACACGTGACACTGAGAGTGGNCAAGCTTGTGAAGAAAATGATCTTCCATACATTTTACTTGACAATAATGAAATTTTTAATATTGTTGTAAGTAAACTTGAGAAATCTAATTGATATTTTTTGNTTCTAATTGAGATACTCTAAGATTTGCTAAAANNTCATTTAAGAAANTCTCTTCTGGTTGATGTGTAATAATTTCCATAATTGTTTGCCAACAATCACTAATTTTTCTATTAATTTGTGNAAACATTTTATCCTTTTTGAATGCTNGATAATATGATAANAATTTCATTATTCCGTCANTTGATTGTACAATGTGAATTAAGTGAATGANTGAACGTGTTCTTTCATGATATGAAAATTTANNTTCTTCACTTGNAATCTNAAAATNTTTTATTTCATTATAGATGATNTNCATTTCTTTATGTAAATNCTGTAATTGATTATTTACTGATTCATTTAGGTCAATTAGTTCATATTCTATGTGTGCTCTGCTGTGTACTTTTTTTTCAATTTCACCTGCTTCTACCAGTGAACTAATTTCCCTATACACCATTTTTTCATTGCCCATTTTTTGAATTACTCTTTTGGCAAGTTCATTCCCCCTGATCTTTCCATTTTCATTGAGTATTCTGATTATTTCGGTTCTGATTATTTCTGAGTTTTTATCCATTTTCTTTCTTCTGATATTTTTCTAATACGTATTTTTCACCGTTTTCATTAATTTCTTTTACTAATTCTTCTAAAATTTCTATTCCCTTTCTAATTGATATTTTATCCATATTCTTATTTTCTAATTTTTGTTTTAAGACGATTTTTTCATTATTTGTGAATCTCAGTAAACTAACACTTTCTCCCATGTTCAGATTGATGAAAAAATCAATGTATTCTGAGGCTGATTTGATCCCCATTATTTAGGCTCTCTATTTATTTTACAACTTCCATCTTTGTTTCTTAATTTTTTTGCCATAATGTATGGTGTAATAATCAATATTGGAATTGATACTGCAATGAATAATGTTTGTAATTGAGTTAAAGCAATTGATAGCGCAATTCCACTTGCAGTTCCTATGAATATTGACATGAATGTTCCCGCACAAGTTGGACATGCAATGAATAATCCTGCTGCTGCTCCGATAGTACTTACACCTCTACCTTTTTTTGAAATTGTATATGCACTAATTGCAATTGATGCGTTTAGTCCTACTAAATATGAAACAATAATCTGTAACACCAAATTTATTGGAATTACTTGTAATCCTATATGGTCTGTCAAATAAACAATGACTTTTGGCATATATCCTAGTTCGCCACAACAAGGAGCAATAAATCCTGATGGTACATCTGCACCATAATGAATTGAAAAACTTACTTCTGGTTGATAAACCAGTGTCCCTGAAATTAATGAAAAGAATATCCCATATGCAATAAACGTAAACACAAAAATTTTTCTTGATTTTGAATTCCATGTGATAATTGCAATTATTGTTGATAGATCTTTACCATCACTCTCAACTTTGCCTTTGTGATACCTATACATTCCCAAGGCAATGGTTCCAAATGATACTATCAATGTAATGTAAAATCCATATGCAATTCTTTGAATTGATTCAATTGCACTAGGTGTTAGAAGTTCTGGGTCTTGATATCTTCCATAAATTAAAAACAGAATTCCAATCATCACAAATCCTAAAAGAATGAATTTTTTTCCTTTACTGATGTCTTTTTTTGATTGTTCATTCATGATTTGATTTCCTTCTTTTCACAATAAATTCTATTTTAACTTAGTCTAGGCACAAAAATATAGATTATTGCAATGATTTCAAGTCGTCCAAAAATCATCAAAAATCCTAAGACTATTTTTGTTGTAGGATCCGTGTCAAAATCTATTACTTCTGCAGATAAACCCCCTGTAGTGATAATTCCTACTGCTTCAAAGAATGCATCTTGATATGAGACGTTTTCAATTTCAGCAAGATGTGCTCCTGTAATCCCTGCAATTATTGGAAATAATGCCAAAATGATTAATGTAGATATAATTTCTTTTTTTACTTGAGTTGAAACTTTTTCTTTTTTCCTGTTTTTAATCATTGAAATTGCATTTTTCAAATGGAATAATCTGAATATTTTTAATCCTCCGGCAGTTGAGAATCCACATCCTCCAATTATCATTAAAATTATTAAAATAGAATGAGCTCCTCCATTAAATCCTGCAAGACTTTGTTGTTGGAGTCCTGCAGTAGTACTAGCTGATACTGAATAAAACACACTATCTAGAGGTTCTAACCCACTTATTCCTACAAACAAAAGAGTTGCTCCTCCTAAAATTGCAAAATATGTTAATACTTCTTTTCCTAATTTCGGTGATAGGAATTTTTTTCTTACAAATGCATAGTGGAATGTAAATGGTAATGCTCCCAATATCATGGCACCCATTAAAATTATGTGCTCTTGCCAAACCATTGCGTCAAGAATTGTGGATGAGGGTAGGAATCCGCCCGTTGATATGGTACTCATTGCCAAAGAAAAGTTATCTATGATGTCTTCTTTTTCACCAAAGAAATACAGCAGCATTGCAATAATGATAATGTAAATTGTAAAAATTATTGTAATGGTTGAAAAAAGCTCTTTCATGTGAAGAGTTCTTCCTGAAATGAAACCTCTCATTGATTGTAATTTTGATTCAGGATAAAATGCAGTAATTACCAAATAAATGAAACTCATTCCTCCTACAAGTTGTGTGTAACTACGAAAGAAAGTAAAACTTTGAGGGAGATTTTCAGGTTCATCAAATAGAGAAATTCCCCCAGTCGTAAATCCTGCTGCACTTGAAAAAAATGCATTTCCAAATAACTCTCCTGAACTTTCACCGCTGGGCAACACATACAGGTATGGAATTGTTCCAAATAATGTCAGTAAGAATAGACTAGAGAATACCAGGATTGATGCCTGTTGTAGATTCAGACTTGCTTTCTCTCCATAAGAATTTAGGAAAAACCCTGTAACTAACAAAAGAACTGTAGTAAGATAGATTCCAGTTGCAGTTGTTGTATCTTCTAAAACTGTAGCAACAATGGCTGGAACAAGTAATAAGACTCCTGCAAATTGTAAAACAAATCCTAAATTTCCTAAAACTGCTTTTACCGGCGTACTTAAGATACGTGGTGCAGTTGTTGTTGCATTTCTTATAGCCCCCGCAATTGTTGATTGAATAATCATTCCTATAATTTCATTTTTCTTTGATAATACGGGAAGTTTTCTAATATTGTTATCTCGCATTTTTTGTAATGCATCTTGTAATGTTGATTTTTCATTAATTGTAATTAGCGGAGTGCTCATGACCTCTTTTAATTTTGTATCCTCTGCGTAAACTGAAGCATCACTAACCTTAGTCAGAATATCTTCATCTGTAACAATACCTACAGGAATTTTTTTGTTATTTGTTACGATGATGTCATCTGTTTCATAACGACCTAACAATCTTGCAGCTTCTCTAGTCTGTGTATTTTGATTTAGAATTAGTACATCTTTGTCCATATATTCAGTAACGTACTTGTTTAGAATGTATGATACTGCTCGTTCAGTATTTGAAGACATTAAGCTATCAATAGATGCGGATTTTAAATAATTTGGGGTAACACTCTGTTTGATCGTTTGAAGATAGTTTTTTTAAGTAAATTTCAAAAACTGATCTCAAATTTTTGCTATCTTTATAAGCACTAAATGCCCAGTTCATGCGTAATATCATGAATATTGATCAAGCTCCTGAACCTGACTATGATTCTGTCAAAATTGATTATGTTGGGTTTGTTGATCCATATGCCGTTGAAGGAATGGTTGTTTTGAAAGCAGATGACGGAAAAGAATTCCACATGAGGGCTTTTTCAGGTGAAGTTGCAAAACACATCTCTAGTTTTGGTGAAACTGAAGGAGAACCATCACCATCAATTTACAAAATGATTGAAGATATTTGTGAAGAAAATGAGTTGATTTTGGTCAAAGTAAAAATCTATGACAGTGGTGAAGTATTGAGAGCAAATCTGTATTTTACTGGAAAAAAAGATTTGGTATTGAGAAATTATCGTGCATCAGATGCAATGGCATTGGCAGCGTATTACAATATCCCTATTTTAGTAAGGAAAAATTTGTTAAAAGAAAGTGTAGAAGTTAACTAATTTTGTAAATTGAAAATTTATTGAAATAACTTTGATTTGCATTACTTTATTTCTTAGTATATTTTTAAAGAATTATGAGTGAACAAGAACAACTAATGGATAATCTAATGAATTTAGATCTTGAAATTATTGATATTATTCGTCAACTCCATAATGAAAATTGGAATTCTGATTCCATGAAAAAACAAATTGGAGATTCTTTGAAAATACGTGACGAAATGGTTGTAAAATTAATGTCTCTAAAAGGAAATGATCATCAATGTGACTGTGGACATGATCATTCTCATGACTGATTTAATTCATTAAAATAATTGTCTGGAAATTTTTTCTTGATTTTGTCTAACTCTGTTTTGTAATTATTGATTTTAATTTGAATTTCATTTTTTTCTTCAGATGATGGTTTTATTTTTTCTAAATGTTTAATCTGTTTTGAAATTGTTTTGTACATAATTGAATACTCTGGAAATTTTTCAGGTAATTTGTCCATAGACAAATAATATGTTCATTGTATAAATACTCATTATGATTCTTGTTTGAGTTCATAATCGACATGATTTTTTTTTATTTTGAATGGTTTAGTCGTTTCGACATGAATGATTTTATTTATAGAAGTAAATTATCAAAAAAGACAATCTTAATTTTATTCGATGCTTCATAATTCGGCAAACTCATCAACAATCAGTTATAGCTTAGTTTTTTTATTAATCATCAGCAAAAATCATTGTGAATTCTATGGTATATTATTATCGCATATGTAAACAGAACCTTTTTGAAATGTAATAATGATATTATAATATGGCAAATTTTGAAAAACTCTATTCTAGGGTTGCATTACAGGTAATTGAGAGATGTCACGGGGCAATTAAAATTACAAAACATGGTAAAATTCTTGAAGTGTATGATCTAAAACGTCATATTTGGAGTAAGGGGTTGGCTGGATTAATTATCAAAGAAGAATGTAAAGAAGCAAATCTTCGAGATTGGGAGATTGCAAATGTTCGAAGTGTTGTAATTAAAGAACTACTTGAAAAATCTGACTAGTATCCAAGTTACTAGAATTATAAAAAATCAGAATACTGTAAGTGCTCTATTTGCTCACAGTATTTGTAATTTTTAGAAGTGCTTTGTATCCCATCAATTGGGATTGTATTGCAATTTTTTGTATTTCTCTATTGATTCCAAGCATGGCTAAATTGAACTTGTCATACTGTGATCTATTGTAGAATGTTATTTTTTTTTGATTCTTTACCCATTTCAAATCGATCAGGCATGGCTTCATTAGAATTTAGCATCCTATGGCTACCAAAAATATGCCTGATAGTGCTCCCAAAGAATTTGTATTGTTAATTGGTATCAGCATTCCATTTTGAATGTCAAACCGTTTTAATCATTCAAAATTAGAACGAATGGTATTCAGTATATTCCCAATCTAACCAATTAACACGGTCATGTATTTTTTGTTAAAAATATGCTTTCCTAATTGGATATTTTCCAACAATCCATATTTTTGAAAAATTTTAATTGAATAAATTATAAAAAAGTATAATATCAATTGAATTAATTAGTGAAAAATATTAAATACTAATTTATTCTATATAGAATAATGTCGTTAGTTGTAAAATCTGGCGATTAGTGTTGCGAAACCCCGCAGAACAAAAAAGGCAACCATGTGCTTAGGCCATGACCACGAGAGGGAATCTCTCATAGTTCTGCAATTTAGGGGGTTCCGCCTTTTTTTTATTCTCAACTATTTGTTGTAGATAAAATTAAAATTTTGATTGGAAAAATTAAGTTACTATTTCATCTAATCTGTCTTCTTCTTGTGCTTGTTTTATTTCCATTGCAATCCTTCTACCCACACCAAATGTTTGACCATATTGATATTTTGTATATGGGCTAGTTGTTGCAACAATTGGATTCCCTGGAACACGTAATGACACATCATACACAATCAATTCCAAATCTTTTGTAATGACACTTTGAAGAGAAAATGGTCCTATAATTCCCGGAGCATATTCTTTTTTTACTGCAGACACAAACTTGTCTCCCATTTTTATTACTTTTTCAAGTAATGATTCTCTGATACTTGCAGGAGTGTGTCCTACCTCTATATTTTGTAAATCTATATCCATTTCCAATTGCTCTTTTGCTGGTAATGCGTTATAATCATGAATGTTGGTTTGTAATCTTCTTTCAATCCCAATGAAATCTACTTGTTTTGATATTGGTGTGTGAAAGAAATTAAAATTCATGTATGTTCCAATTGCCAATTCTTCTATACTTGCTTTCTCTAGATCCTTTCTTGCAATTACTCCTTGTTTGATTTTTTCCTCAGATTTTTCTTTGTAATCTTTGTATGATGATACTGTAAAGAATGCTCTTTCTAGTGGCCTCTTTTTTTCTTGAACTTTAACAATACATGGTTTATTGATTCTTTTTGGATCTTTGAATAATTTAGGATATTTTATTCTGGCTTTCTCTAAGAGATAATACTGACCTTTCTTTGCAGTTCTTTCTTCAGCTTGAAACAACTTTCTATTTCCAAAAATTGGAACTTTAAATGAATTCTCAATTGTTTTGTAACCTAGATAGACCGTTAATGATCTATGTGGAACAATAATTGTATTTGAATCTCTTAATTCTTTTTGAATTTTGGCTGACGCCATATCTTTGAATTTGTCTAAAACTGTTATTTCATCAGCAATTCTTCCAAATCTTTGATATGGGCCTTCTCTACCTTTTTGACAAAATACTCTTGTCTGAAAACTTTCATCTTTTGCTCCATCCATTATCTCAAGTGCTGAGTGACTGCCTAACACCCCTATTTTGACATCCGAATAATCATTTACGATCTTCTTTATCTCCGAACGTTTTATCATATTATGCCTAGATAATGGAATCTAATATAGATATTTTCTAATAATTCGATCGCAGAAAACCACAAGATATTTTTTCATCTAAATTTAATTTTCCGTATGCTGTATTCATTTGAATTACAAATTATGGGAATTATTCTTCTAACCGCAATGGGGGCAGGTGGAGTCTCTCTATGGTATAAACGAAGAAAAATCCAAAAAGATTTTGAGAATCAAGAAAACAAAGATACTCAAAACTGCTAACAAACCTGATTTTCTCGTCTAACACATAAAACACTCTGATTCCTACTAAAACTATTGAAACTAATAATTGGAATTACTGGAAGTACTGGTGTAATTTATGGAATTAGAATGCTTGAGGAATTAAAGAAACTAAATGTTGATACACATTTGATAATTTCAGAATGGGGTGAAAAATGTATTTCAATGGAAACTGAATTTACCTTAGATTATGTAAAATCTCTTGCAACTAGTACTTCTGATGAAAAAAATATGGCATCCAGTATTTCTAGTGGAACTCATAAAATTGATGGGATGGTTGTAGTTCCTTGTAGCATGAAGACATTATCTGCAATTGCAAATGGATATGATGATACTCTAGTTGCACGAGCAGCTGGAGTGACAATCAAAGAATCAAGAAAATTGATTTTGATGGTTAGAGAAACACCATTGTCTGCAATTCATTTAGAAAATATGTTAAAGTTATCAAGATTAGGTGTTGTGATTTTACCTCCTGTTACAGAATTTTATACAAAACCAAAAACTATTGATGATATTGTAAACCATGGTGTTGGAAAATGTTTGGATCAATTTGATATTGAACATGATTTGTACCCTAGATGGGGCACTGAATCAATTTGACAAAATTCACTGTATATAAAATAATTCATAGAAAAAGAAAAATTATTTTTGATATATTATCTAATTTTGAAAACTTTCAAAAAATTCTACCCCAACACTTCCCTTCCATTAGAGTTCGCTCTACTCGGGGAAATATTTCTGTAGTTGAAGAACATATGATGCTTGGAAATAAGGAATTGGTAATAATGGCAAAACATGTAATTCAAGAACCATCACTTCATGAAATTTTTGTAATTGGTGGTGATGCAAAAGGGAGTCATATCTATCAACAATTTATTGAACATTCTGAAGGCACTAAAGTTGTAGTAGATGTTGATTTGAAATTATCTGGAAAGATGAAACTTTCTGGATTATTTGGGAATGGTAGCCTTGAAGAAAATTATTCTAAAATTTTAGATGATTTTATAAAAATTGCTGAAAACTAGTCTGATTTTGCTTCATCTTTAGTCTCTGATTTTGCTTCATCTTTAGTCTCTGATTTTGCTTCATCTTTAGTCTCTGATTTTGCTTCATCTTTGAAATCTTTTAACTCCCTGTCTGCTTCGATCTTCCCTTTTTCAAATTCACCTTTGGCTTTACCAAATGTTTTTGCTAATTTTGGAATCTTAGCAGCTCCAAAAATCAATATTCCGACCACTACTATCAATATGATCATTTCTGGACCCATAACTGTCATAATCCAGTTACAGTTGATTTTAGATTTAAATGTTCAATTTTTTACGTTCTTTACGCTCAATGAATGCCATGCCTATTACATAAAGTGCAATCATTGGTCCTGCAATAAACCACATTGTAACCCCACTTCCATCTGGTGTAATCACTGCACCAAATATCACAATAATGACAATTGCATATCTGATATTCTTTCGCCAAAAATTAGAATCAACTGCACCTGATGCATAAATTGCAAACATCACAAGTGGGAGTTGAAATGAAAGTCCAAATGCTAATAAAAATTGTAAAATAAAAGTTACAAAATCCATAATATTTAGAAACGTTACAAGTCCTGCGGATTCACCATATCTGTATAAAAATTCTAAAATGTATGGGATGACAAAATTATAAGAAAACACACAACCTGCAATGAATAATCCTAATGCTGGAAGTGATATGCTCCTACTTACATTGATTTCATTTTCTTTTAATGCTGGTTTGATAAATCCTACCAACTCTCTGATGATTATTGGCATCCCTGCAACTACTCCTACCAGTGCTGCAATGTATACTTGTGAAAAGAAAGCTTGTCCTGGGGCAGTTTGAATTAATTGAACACTCTCTGGAACAAGGTTGTCTTTCATATGTTGTGTAATTTGTGCTGCAATGTTGTTTAGTGGTTCGGGTGTGATATAGTACAAAGATATTTCCCCGACATTGATTGGCTCTGCATGAAATGTCAAAATAATTACTGTAATAACACCAATCACTAATACAATTTTTAACAGTCTTTTTCTTAATTCTTCGAAATGTTTGGTGATACCGTCTAATTCGGACATCTGATATCTTTATGATTTAAGCTATATCTATTTAGTGGGAATTGGCAATAATTTAGCCTCGGGCATTCCTGCTTCTTTTAGTTCTTCTTGAGATATTCCATCAAATTCTAATGAAATTACTGCTCTAGTGTTAAATTTAGTTTCCATCTCTTTTGCTAAATCTCCAATATCTTTATTGGAATAGATTTCCTTTGAATCTTTTAACAAAACCCTTTCCCCTTTTTCTAATTGTTTTCCATTGTATTTTCCTTGAAGGAAACTGGTGATTTTTGGAAGTTCTTCCCTGTCTATATTATTGTAAAAATAACAAATCCCCTTAACTGATTCATAGTCATATGCTGTACCATTCCTATACATGAAAACACCGATAAAATGAGCCTCATCTTCAGGCTCTCTAATACATTTGATCTCCCAATTCAATAATTTGCTTTCATCATATGCCAAATTATCCATTTCACTAGAAGTTAATTTCCAGTAACGCATTCTTGCCATGTGTTTCCCTTGAATCATTCTATTATAAATTCCAATATGATGTAATCACGGGTGAATCTGAAGACTTTGGATTCATTATATGATTTGATCCAAACATAATCAAAATTTTATCCAAAATGAATAATTATTCTGAACATTATTCTATTAATGATTATGAATTTGGATAAAACTAATCCTTTACTGCCAATTGAAATTAATGATTATCCCAAACTCTTTGATTATGTTCTTACTGCACAGGGGTTGGTGTATTTTCAAACTTTGAAAAGAAATTACATTTTAGGAAAAGAAATGACTTTGGATGAATACAACAAACTCCGATTGATGTATGTGTATTATTCTACAGCAAATAGGAATATTGCAGAAGTACAAACATGGCAAGATGTCTGTATTACATTAGATGATAGAGGGATTTTTGAGAAAAATATGTATCAATCAAAAGAAGATTTAAAAAATAAATTTATGATAACAAAAAATCCCCGATATG
>PBZV01000005.1 GCA_002730325.1 Nitrososphaerota archaeon | reverse complement strand
CTTTTTTGCTGCAGTTTTCTTTGCTGGTTTTCTTTTGGTTACTTTCTTTTTTGCTGCAGTTTTCTTTGCTGGTTTTCNTTTAGCAGCTNTGGCTTTAGCAGNTCTGGCTTTAGCAGCTNTGGCTTTAGCAGNTCTGGCTTTAGCAGCTNTGGCTTTAGCANNTTTTCGTTGCNTTGCCAATAATTCCTTTAATTTAGTAAATGNACGATCTAAAACTTTTTTAGCAGNTTCTTCNGCTTTTGTTTTTCTATCAAAGTCTTGTAATAATTTTTCAGCNGCCTTNTGACTAGAAGTAATTGTTTCTNTCAAAGANGGTTTTGATTTTAATTGATTTTGAATTTTTCCAGAAATAGTAGATTTGATGCCAGANTATTGAGCAACATCAGTAGCAATTTTTTTTGCTGTTTTTTGTCTACTTTTAATCTCAGTAACTAATTCATCAGCATGTCCAAGCANTGAGCGTAATCTATCCTCAATNCTCANTTTTTCTTCAGGGTTTTCAGAAAATTCAATTTCTTGTTTTATTTGTTCNATTTCATCTTTTTCTCNAGATAGTCGATCTTCAGCAGATTGGACTAATCTTTCAATNCTTTCCAACTGAGATGTTTTTTGAGTAAGAATATCAGAAATTGCAGAAATTTCTGCTCGTTCTGATTCAATTTTTTTCTCAATTGAATGTAATCCAGAAATNGAACGTCTTTCAGTAGAACGNTCTTGATGAAGTTGTTTTTCTACTTTTTTTCGAAGTTTTGTTATTTCATTTTTNTTTTGACGTANTGNTTTAACAAGTTTTTCTANTGATNNCAATAATTNAATCAGGGCTAAANGTCGGTTAAGTGGGTAATATGATCAGGATTTGACTTTCAAGTTAAGAAAATTAACCATCANTGATCGCAAAAATCATTTTTTTAAAAAATATTAGTTAAGAGATTTCAATAATATCATGGATTTCCATCCAAAAGAACTTCCAATTTNAAAAACATATGATCTAAAAGATGAAAAAGATGCATCAGATGCAGTTGAAGATATGGTAAAAATGGGATTTGATGGAAGAAAAGATGGATTCAAAGTATTAATGCCAAAAGAAACTAAACTTGCAAAAAGAATAGGATATACAGTTACAACAGGAATTACACAGGGNCTTAGACAAGAAAATAAAGTTCGAGACATCAAGTACTGGACATATCATCATGATGATGAACATTATGCAATTGTNTTGATTAGCAATACAGTTTTGACTGAATTAGGTTTTTGATTTTTCAAAAAATTTGTAAAGTTTTGTTCTTTGAGCCANTACACCAGCTAGCATCACTCCAATTACAGCACCACCAATCACATCCATTGGATAATGCTGTAAAACATAGATTCGGCTAATTGANATCATTACAGGATATAGGAACAGCAAATANGCTCCACGGGGGAACCTCTCAGATAATGCATANCCCAAAATAACTCCAATGATCATAGCTCTTGCTGCATGTCCAGATGGATATGATGCATCAAATCCACCTTCACAAAATAAGGCAAAAGTGTCACGACTAATACTAACAGGGAAAGGGGCAGCATCATATTCAAAATCAGGCCTGTCTCTATCAACTCCACATTTGATATATCCAGTAAGAAGAGTTGCAAGAACAAGTAGAATCATCAAAGTAATTCCAATTCTACGAGTTTTAGGAATTATTAGAAGNATAATTCCAAATATCAGCATGTTAAAGACATCCCCNCTNTCATTCACATACTGCATAAAAAGATCAAGAGGAGGATACCCTACATTTTCAGAAAAAAACAACACAGTNTTTTGATCAAAACTTTCAGTTATTCCAGAATTAACAATTGCAGTAAGAACTAGAAANAAAATCACCAATAAGACGAATGAACGTGACCTGATATCAAAAAGCCAATTTTGCAATTAATTAAACCTCAAGTACTAGTCTTTTAATTTTTGTCAATGATAAGTTTTGTAAATACAAATCANAAATTAGAAAAATTTGATGAAAATNATTCTGATCGGCTTAAAGAATTTAACCAAGTGAATAATAGAAAAGTTGTGAAGGTACTCACATTAGATGATTTTGATTTAAAAGGTAAAACTGTTTTTTTGCGAGTGGACATGAATTGTCCAATTGATCCANANACAATGGAGATTTTAGGTACNAAAAGAATAGAAGAANNAATTGAAACTTTAGAATCATTAAAAGANGCAANAGTTGTTGTTGCNTCNCATCAAGGCAGAGTTGGAAANAANGATTATACNGGAATGNACAAACATGCANAAGTTCTAGAAANATTAATGAATAAAAAAATNAAATATGTNGAAGATNCAATTGGNGAAGCAGCACAAGANGCAATNANNAATTTAGAANATGGNGANATTTTACTTTTAGANAATCTTAGATTNTGTGCAGAAGAGAATTATGAATTTTCACCAGGAAATGCAGCTAAAACAATCATGGTAACTCGATTATCAAAATTGTTTGATCTTTGTGTTTTAGATTCGTTTCCCAGTGCGCATAGATCACATCCATCAATTATTGGATTCCCACAAGTTTTACCAGCATGTGCAGGAAGAATTGTTGAAAGAGAAGTCAGAAANNTAGANGAAATNATGACTGTAGCAAAAGCACCTCACGTAATTGTACTTGGAGGCTCNAAAGTTCCAGACAGACTAGAGGCAATCAAATTACTTATCCAAAATGGTAGNGCAGATCATGTTCTGTTAACNGGNTTGATTGGNAATGTGTTTATGCGAGCNCAAGCNAGAATCAAATCCCCACTTGAAATAAAAAGAGAAGAAGAAGTAGTTGCCAAAGCTCATTCTTTAATTGGAGAATATCCAGATGTGTTTGCCACACCAGTAGATATTGCAATTGACAAAGATGGTGAAAGAGTAGAAATGGATGTTAGAGAAATTGGTAAAGGGGATAAAATTTTCGATCTAGGTCCAAAAACTATAGAATATTATTCAAAATTAATTTCAGGGGCAGGAACTGTATTTATCAGTGGCCCTGCGGGATTTTTTGAAAAAGAAAGTTTCAGTTATGGGACAAAAGAATTGTTAAATTCTGTTGCAAACTCTATGGCAACAACAATTGTCAGTGGAGGTCATTTGACAACAGCACTAAAACAACAAGGACTAGCAGGTAAAATTAATCATATCAGTACTGCAGGAGGAGCATTAGTTCTTTATCTAACAGGAGAAAAACTACCAATGATTAAAGCATTAGAAGATGCTGCAATAAAGTACAGATCTAAATAGAAGATTTACAAGAAGAGTTTGGACATTTCCGATCTTCAGAAGTTCCAAGATAAATTTCAAAGTTACAAGAATTGCAATGAAGTTTCTCAACAGGTTCAAAGAGTTTCATCCAGATAGTTGTAAAGTTTTGGGCAATATTTCTAGCAAGACAAGAATCACACAATTCATTAAAAAATGATTCAAAATCATCAATTATCCATGAGGGATCAATATCATTACCTTCTTTGATTATTTCAAAAATTTGATCATTTGAAAATCTAGAATCAACATCATTAAATTTTTCAAAGATGATTTTTCGGATTTGAAGTTCAATCGGAGTTTTAGGAGTAAAATCACTCATACTAATACAGACTAGCAGCCTCGTCTTTTAGTTTATCCATATCTTGAGAATCATCCATATGTTTTCCAAGATAGGTGTAAAGAGCAGATTTTAGAACCTTTAGTGATAATAATGCACATTTAATTCGAACAGCTTGTAGATGTTCAAGACCTAATTCACTCAATACATCATTTTTTTCAATCTTTCGAACATCATCAAGACTTTTGCCTTTAGTAATTTCAGTTAGAACAGAAGAACAAGCCATACAAATTGCACATCCTCTTCCATGAAATTTAATATCAGTTACTTTATTCTCATCAATTTTCATATCAATATCAATACTATCGCCACATAGAGGATTAGAATCATGAAAAGTGACATCGTGATTTTCAATTTTTCCAAAGTTTATTGGGTTTCTAGAGTAATCTACAATTATCTCATGATAAATGTCTGCATTACTGCTCATAATTTAAACACCTTTGCCACTATATTTAATGAATTAACTAGTACGTCAATTTCTGCTTTAGTATTGTAAATGTAAAAGCTGGCTCTAGATGTTGCAGCAACATTTAGTCGTTCCATCAATACTTGTGCACAATGGTGTCCTGATCTAACTGCAATTCCCTCTTCATCAATTATTTGTGCAACATCATGAGGATGAACATCTGCAAAATTAAATGAGATTACACCACCACGTTTTGAAATATCTTTTGTTCCATAGATGTGCAATCCCTTAACTTGGGATAATTTTTCAATTGCATATTTTGTTAATTCAATTTCATGTTGACGAATATTATCCATTCCAATTTTTGTAAGATAATCAATTGCAGCACCAAACCCTACAACATCTGCAATATTTGGAGTTCCAGCTTCAAATTTGTATGGTAAATCATTCCAAGTTGTCTCATATTTGTGAACTTCTCTAATCATATCACCACCACCATGAAATGGACTCATTGTTTCAAGAACTTGTTTCTTGACCCACAAAATTCCAATTCCTGTAGGACCAAGCATTTTATGACCAGAAAATGCAAAAAAGTCACAACCTAATTTTTCAAGATCAACTTTCATGTGAGGCACAGCTTGTGCACCATCAATGAGTGTAAGAACTCCTGCAGCCTTACATTTTTCAATTATTTTTTGTGCATCAGTAATTGTTCCAAGTACATTTGACATTAAACTAAAAGTAACAAGTTTGACTTTACCAATTGCAAGAATTTTATCAAGATCATCTAAAATCAATTCACCATTATCATTCATCCCAATGTATTCTAGTTTAGCACCTTTTTCTTGAGTCAATAATTGCCAAGGTACAATATTAGAATGATGTTCATATTCAGTAGTAACAATAATGTCACCCTCTTTAATGTGNGGTCTTCCCCAAGCATATGCAACTAAATTAATTGCTTCAGTAGTNCCTCTAACAAAAATTATTTCTTGGCGGTTTTGAATATTTACAAAATTGGCAATTTTATCTCTAGTTTTCTCATATGCTTCAGTTGCTTCTTCAGCTAAAGCATATACTGCTCTGTGAATATTTGCATTATGATTCTGATAGTAATCAGTGATAGAATCAATCACTTGATTTGGTTTTTGAGTTGTTGATGCATTATCAAGATATACAAGTGGTTTGTTATCTCTAACTTTTCTTTTAAGAATTGGAAAATCTTTTCGTATATTTTCAAATAGGGATTCAGAACTTTGCAACTTTAAACCTCCACGTAAATCTCGNTATCATCTATTTTAACATTATAAACNGTNAGAGGAGTTTCGGCAGGAAGATTTTGAGGACATCCGTCTTCTAAATTAAAAACAGACAGATGTAATGGNCATCTTACTCCTTCNTCACTTAGAATTCCAGTAGAAAGATCAGCATCAGCATGAGTACAAATTAGATCAGTTGCATGGATTTTGCCTTTTTGATTAACTATCAAAATTTTCTTATCATTATGAGTAAATCCNAAGAGTTGACCTTCTTTTACCTGTTCAGAAGTACATGCCTTAATCCATTCTGACAAAAAATCACCTATACTTGTAGTGTTGTTCTACTTCAGTATCTTCATTGTATCTNGTTTCTTCAATTTCAACAAACTTTGCTAGTTCTTCATCAGTATTGATGGAAAGTTCACGATTATCCCATTTTGATTCAATAAGATATGCAATCCAGGCTCTTACTTGGAATGACATTTTTCTTGAAAGTGGTTCTAAGAATCCTTCAACAATAGTTCTCTCAGCCTCTTCATGACTAAGNCANCTAGATTTAAGATAGAAAATTTGTTCTTCATCAATTTGTGCAACAGATGCAGAATGNGTAGCCTTTACATCGTTTGTAAAAATTTCCAATCCAGGAATTGCATCAGATTTTGCATCTTTATCTAAAAGAATTGAACGTCCAGACAAAAATGAATTNGATTTTGNAGCNTTTTCTTNGATTCTAATCATTCCTTTAAAAAGAGATTTTGATTTATTTCTGAGAATTGATTTTTCAACTACTCGTCCTTCAGTTTCTCTATNTTCATGATTAACATTAGTTTGAATATCAAANGATTGTTCATTATTTCCAAAGATTACTTCTGAATCATTAGANGATGCACCAGGTCCATTAAGNAAATATTCTNTTTTATATCTAGACAACATAGAACCAAATAAACCNGAATACCAATTTACTTTAGCATCTTGTGCCAAATCTGTTCGTCTTGTTGAAAAGGTAACTGCATTTTGGTCCATCATTTGTAAAGTAGTNAAATCCAATTGTGCATTTGCNGCAAGATTTGTGTTTAGTAGTTCAAGATATGCTTGCTGAGTTTCAATTTTTGGAGAGTATAATTCTTGAACAATTGTTGCCTTGCTGCTTTCATCTGCAAAGACAATATTTCTGGAAATTGTAGAATGTCCATCTTCAGATAAACATGTCAAAAAGTAAATTGGTTTGTCCACAATTAAATTTCGTGGAATGTGAATAAACATGCCTGAATTAAAGGCAGCATTGTTTAATGCTGTAAATTTATCATCTTTAGAATTTGATGATTCTAATGCTTTTTTTACAAGTTCAAAATTATTTTTAATTGCATCAGNAATGGATGANATTATCAATCCTTTAGATTTTAGTTCATCNGAGATATTGATTTTATGAGTATTTGTTCCAATTTGAATAATACATNTTTCATTTTCCAACTCCCCCAATCTTTTTTCAAGAAAACTTGGAATACTTTGTGTAGTGGACAAAGATAAAGATACTTTGTCAGGATCCATCTTTTTTGCATCAGTGTATTTATTNTAAAGAGGAGANGTTTCAATTGGAAGNCTNTCATAAATNGATAATGAATTTTTNCTNTANTCTTTGAGCCAATCAGGATCATTTCCAGATGAAGAAATCTCATCAATATGANTANNANNNAGTTTGGAAAGAATTTCTTGAGACATATTTAATCAGAATAAAAGATTATCCGACAGAGTCATCCATTTCTAGTTTGATAAGTCTGTTTAATTCAACTGCATATTCCATGGGTAATTCTTTTGTAAATGGTTCCATGAATCCATTCACAATCAATGATAATGATTCTTCTTCGGTAAATCCTCTACTCATAAGATAGAATATTTGTTCATCACCAATTTTTCCAACTGTTGCTTCGTGAGTAATTGTTGCATCTTCTTGATTAATTTCCATGTATGGATAAGTATCAGTCTTTGATGTATCATCCATGAGTAATGCATCACATCGTACAGTAGATTTTACACCAGTTGCCCCCTTGGCTACATGTAACATTCCTCGATAAGTAGAACGTCCATCGCGTCTACTGACAGATTTTGATGTAACTTTAGAAGTCGTGTTTGGTGCCAAATGAACCATTTTTGCGCCTGTGTCTTGATGTTGTCCCTGTCCTGCAAAAGCAATGGAGAGTGTTTCACCATATGCACGTTCGCCCATTAGATAAACTCCAGGATATTTCATAGTTAGTTTACTGCCAATATTTCCATCAATCCATTCAACAGTAGCACCCTCATATGCATAAGCTCGTTTAGTTACTAAGTTGTAAACATCATTACTCCAGTTTTGAATTGTTGTATATCTCAGTTTTGCATCTTTGTGTGCAACTAATTCAACAACTGCAGAATGCAAAGATTCTGAAGAATATACCGGAGCAGTACAACCTTCAATGTAATGTACTTCTGCACCTTCATCTACAATAATCAATGTTCTTTCAAACTGACCAATATTTTCTGCATTAATCCTAAAGTATGCTTGTAATGGCATGTCAACTTTGACGCCAGGAGGAACGTAAATGAAAGAACCACCACTCCAAACTGCACTGTTTAACGCTGCAAATTTGTTATCCTCGGGAGGAATAATTTTACCAAAATATTTTTTGAATAATTCTGAATGTTCTTTTAGAGCAGCATCAGTATCTAAAAACAAAACGCCTTGTTTTGCTAAATCTTCTCTCAAACTATGATATACAACTTCAGATTCATATTGTGCACCAACACCTGCTAAGAATTTTTTTTCGGCTTCTGGAATTCCAAGTTTTTCAAATGTATTTTTTACATTTTCGGGTACATCGTCCCAATTTTTTTCAGCTTTATCAGATGCTTTTGCATAATAGTAAATATTTTGAAAATCAATTATACCAAGATTTCCACCCCAAGTTGGCATTGGTTTTTTCATAAAAATTTCATAAGAACGTAATCTAAAATCAAGCATCCACTGTGGCTCATCTTTCATTTTACTGATTTCAATAACAGTATCTTTAGTGAGTCCTTTCTTGCTTAAATGAACATACATTTCAGTAGAATCTTTAAAGTCATATTGTGAATAATCCATATCTAGATTTTCAGTAGCCATGCAAAAAATAACCCCGTTATATTATAAATACATGGGGAAAAATAGGCAGAGCTAAATAGCTTGAGCTTATTTTCNGAGTTGATCCATTATCAATTACTGTTTATTTCGTANTTTTTGAAATANTTGTTTTTCACAANTNCAATNGAATGGATTCNAATTAATTACATAATTAGATTTATCAATATTAGAAAAAATCGAGNATTTATTCAACCAAATTNGTTTTCATTCTATCAAATGCACCAGAAACNGTATGAATNTCNGACATATCATGGGNCACATCAAATTTCCTNAATTCTTCAGAAGTAAATGGACCAATAGACACTAGAGATAATTTTGAAAGATTATCCAATAAAGATGGTTTATCGTAATCTTTNAGCATTATATCAAAAAATCCACGAACAGAAGATGCACTAGTAAAAATTACACCATCTATTTTCCCTTGAGAAAANAATTCTCTAAACCCATTCCATTGGGTNGTATCTCTAAATGCACAAACATCATACAGATGAATTTCAACCACATCAATTCCAATTTTATTTANCAANTCCTTTAGAAANGAATTTGCAGCACCACTTCGTGGAATAATTACTTTTTTTCCAACTGCATTAATTTGTGAAAATTCTTCACCAACNCCAACTGANGAATTATTTTNGGGTTGGTGATTGACTTTGATCCCATATGTTTCCAAAGAAGATGTAGTTTTTGGNCCAACAGACATNACGATAGTATTTGCAACTACTAANTGTAATTTCTCAAATTTTCCAANATTTTTTGCAGTATCAAATAATAATTTTACAGCCTTTGAACTAAGAAAAACAGAATANTCAGGATTATGCTGTGAAACTGATTCTAAAAAATCATCAACNATTTTTTCGCCTTTACTAACAAGTTCTATTGTAGGCAATGGGATTGGNGTTACATTNTTTTGTTCAGATAGTGNNATAAATTCTNAGGAATCATCTTTTGAACGAGTAATTGCTATAGTTTTCCCATCAANCATTATTTCCAACCTATAGTATCAGACAAGTCAACTACTTTACCAATTATAATATTTGATGGAGGAGTGATTTTATTTTCTCTGACTTTTTTTGCAATATTTGTCACNGTTCCTTTGATCATTTTTTGTTTTGGAGTAGTNCCATTTTGAATTACAGCTACAGGAGTTTTTTTNTCCATTCCACCAATTATCAACTGTTTACAAATCACATCAATTCTAGATAATCCCATCATGATTACTATNGTGTCAACAGATTTTGCAAGTCTNTTCCATTTGACAATCTCTGATTTTTTTTCAGGATCTTCATGACCTGTAACAAATACAACCGAGGAGGCATATTTTCTATGAGTNAAAGGAATTCCAGCATATGTTGCTGAACCAATTCCAGAAGTGATTCCAGGTACAATTTCATATTTTACATTGTGTTCTTTAAGAAATTCTGCTTCCTCNCCACCACGACCNAAGATTATAGGATCTCCACCTTTTAATCGNACTACATTTTTCTTTGATTTTGCACATTGTACCATTAAATCATTTGTAGTATTTTGATGAGTTGTATCATCNCCTACTGCTCGTCCAACATAGATTTTTTCTGTTTTTGTAGGAATCATGGAAATAATTTTTTTNCTTACCAATCTATCATAAAGNACAATATCGGCTTTTTGGAGTAATTCTACNGCTCTCAATGTAATTAATTTACTATCNCCAGGTCCTGCACCTACAAGGTATACTTTACCACTCATGTCTTATTCCATTCCTCCACTTTTTCCCTCCAATTTAATGCAAGATCATNTATTCCTTTTTTCTGTAATTCTTCTCCAATACTTTTNCCNATAGAATAAGGATCATCTTTACTNCCAGATTTTGTAACATGNATTGATTTTTTTCCATCAACAGAAAATGCAACTACATCAAGNNTAATTTTTTNATCATCAGATTTTGCATANGCACCTANTGGAAATCTACATCCAGAATCTATAAAATCAGATAATGCNCGNTCAGATTCAATTTCCAATCTAGANTCAAGATCNTCAATTTTTTTCAACATCGAAATTGTTTGAGAATCATCTTTTCNTGCAACAATTGCTATAGCACCCTGGCCNGGNGAAGGTGAAAAGTCAGATGTAGATAATGTNGTATATTTTACATCAATTCCCAATCTTGNAATTCCAGCTTGTGCAAGNACAATTCCATCATAATTTTCCCCAGANNCTTTTTTTATTCTAGTTTCAATGTTGCCNCNAATGGGNCTAACTACAACATCAGGTCTNATTCTACTAACTTGNACAGCACGACGTAAAGAACTAGTTCCAATTACNGCTTCAGATTTNATATCATTCAAAGAAGTNCCATCTGCAGAAATAAAGANATCATTNACTTTTTCACGTTTTGGAATACAAGCTAAAATTAAATTTTCATCCAATTCAGAAGGAACNTCTTTGAGACTATGTACTGCAAAATCAACTTCCTTTTGTGCAACTGCTCTATCAATTTCTTTTTCAAAAATTCCTTTTTGATCAATTGTGAATAACGGTCGCGTATCAATATCTCCTTTTGTGGTAATTGTTTTAATCTCATAATCAGAGTCAGGGTTCATTTTTTTTAATTCAGAAATTACCCAATTTGTTTGAGCTACAGATAGTTGACTACCTCTAGCACCTATAACATACTTCAATTCTTCACCGATTTTAGTGCATAATGATATGCGTCAAGTGTTTTGTTTAGATCATTTTCAGTATGGGCATCAGAAAGGAAAACAACTTCAAACTGAGATGGTGCGATGAATACACCTTTTTTCAATAAGGATTGGAATAATTTTTTGAATTTCTTTGCATTTGCATTTTTCGAAGTCTCGTAGTTTGTTACAGGTTTGTTTGTAAAGAAAATCTGTAACATTGATGCTGTAAAATTGATTTGGTGAGGAATTTTCATATCAGTTGCCATGTCATCCAAAGCAGTAGAAAATAACAAATTGTATCTCTCAAGTTTAGAGTAAAGTTTGTTTTTAATTTTGTTTATTGTCTTGATTGATGCAATTGCGGCACTTACAGATATTGGATTTCCAGCAAACGTACTTGCCTGATACACATTACCACCAGGAGACAATAAATCCATGATCTCCTTTTTTCCGCCAACTGCAGATATAGTAAATCCATTGGACAGAGCTTTTGCCATAGTAGTAATATCAGGTTTGATTCCAAAATATTCTTGCGCACCACCAGGAGCCACTCTAAATCCAGTAACTACCTCATCAAAAATTAACGGTATGTTATTCTCTTTTGTAATTTTTCTCAAATCAGAAAGAAAATTTTTCTCAGGTAAAATTAATCCCATATTGGCAAGAATCGGTTCAACAATAACACCAGCTACATCTTTGTGTTTTTGAATAGTTTTTTGTAAGTCTTCAACATTGTTGTATTGGACTACCAAAGTATTTTTTGAAACTTCATCTAATCCTCCATCAGAAACAGAAATTCCATTATGTGCAGAACCTGATCCTGCTTTAACTAACACAGAATCATGAGCACCATGATAGCATCCTTCAAATTTAATTATTTTTTTCTTTTTTGTGAATCCACGTGCCAATCTAATTGCAGTCATAGTTGCCTCACCACCAGTATTGACTAAACGTACTTTGTCAATTGATGGAAAATTTCCAATGATTAATTTAGATAATTCAATTTCAGGTTCGGTTGGAGTACAATACAAAGTTCCTTTTGAGAGTTGTTTTGTTACAGATGAAATAATCTCTTTTCTTCGATGTCCCAAAAGTAAAGCACCATAACCATTGCAAAAATCAATGTACTTTTTGTTGTCAGCGTCCCAAATATGAGAACCATTGGCTTTTTTTGTAAAAAACGGATAAGGTTCAAAATATCTAACAGGACTATTTACACCTGAAGGGATTACTTTTTTAGCATCTACAAACAATTTTTTGGAATTTTTCAACATATTTTTGTATAAAACAGTCATTATTATTCGTAATTTGATGCTCTTTGTGCACGAAATTTATCACGAAATGCAAATGCTGCAATTGTTGTTCCAATAAATGGGGCACTCCAGTATAACCACAAATCACTCAACATACCAGACAATAACGCAGGAGCAAGTGCACGTGCAGGATTCATAGAGGCTCCAGAGATGAATGCAAGAAACAAGATATCTAAACCAACAATTCCGCCAATAGCCACACCACTAAATCCTCTCAACCCCTTTGTATAAACAACATAAAAAATTACACCCATCAACATTGCTGATGCCAATATCTCAACTGAGAAAATCAGGAATATTGAAAAATCATAATTGGGGGCATTTGAACCAAGATTTACTTTGTCTCCAATAAATTGCAAAACAAAAAGAGACCCAAATAATGCACCAATAATTTCGGCGGTAAAATAATACAATACCTGTAATTTTGTTATGTGTCCAGTAATGTAATATCCTATTGTAACTGCAGGATTAAAATGGGCTAGAGATATTTTTCCAAATGAGTATACACCAATTAGTAATGCAATAAATGGTGCAAGAGCTGCAAATGGAATTCCCAAAGAACCATTAAAAAATTCTGCATCATAAACAATTGAACCAGTAGCAAAAACTACAAGGATAAAAGTTCCAATTAATTCAACTGTAAAAATTTTGAAGTTTGAATAAACCATAATCAATCATTAAAAGAATCAATCATTTTCAATACATTGGATTTGATATCATCACGAATAATCCTGACTTGTTCTATTGTTTTGTTTTTAGGATCAGAAATATTCCAATCAACTATATCTTTAACAAACAATGCAGGACAAGATTCTTTATCCACACATCCCATGTTAATTGTTTTAAATGATTGTTCAATCATATCACCAGATAACAATTTTGGAGTTTGGAAAGTCATATCAATTCCAATCTCATCCATAACAGAAACTACAATTGGATTTAGTTTTGTAGCAGGTATAGTTCCAGCACTAATTACATCAAATTTGTTCTTACCATATTTTTTAAAAAAAGCCTCAGCCATTTGACTACGACCAGCGTTTTCTACGCACACAAATAGAATATTTTGAGCCAATACACCATCACATAAATATTGGTTTATATAAATATAAATTGATATGAATGGGTTAAGTCTTTTGAAATGTATTTGTGATGAAACAAGATTTGAAATATTAGAATTACTTCAAAAAGATAGTGAATTATGTGTCAATGATTTTGTAGAGAAATTAAAAAAAGATCAACCGCTAATTTCACATCATCTAAAGACATTAAGAAAATGCGGGATTGTAAAATCAAGAGATGAGGGGAAAAAAGCAATGTATGCAATATCTAACAAACAATTATCAGAATTAATTTCAAATGTTACAAAAACAAGTAATAAAATTCCAGTATTGTGTTCTGATAATAATTGTTGTTAAAACTTTTCAGTTCGAACTACACCAATATCACAGACATAAAGTACAAGGGCAAAATCTGCAAACATTGTTCTAGATATTTCTTCAATTACGTCAGATAGTTTTTCTTCACGCATAATTATTTCAATTTTTACATTTTTCTCAGTTTGTAATCCTTGACCTCTTAAACCACGTGCACCATTTCCTTCAACCTCGTATGTGGTATACCCAGTAATGTTATGTTTTTTTAAAATTTCAATAATATTTTTTTGTGCAAGTATCTCACAAGTAACAGTAAGTAATTTTACATTGTATAATTTCATATTAATCCATTTAATACATAATTGAATAAGTCTATCGTTCCTTCACTATGAACTAGTGTAGATATTGTAAACATTATTGGAAGTAAAACAATAATGTTGTAAGGGAATGTAATTCCTAATGCAGATGTTATGTAAAGACTAGGTTTTGCTTGAGGTATTGCATGACGTAAAACTGCAGGAGCTGCAATAAATGACGCACTTGCTAATAGTAATCCAAACATCACAGCACCACCTAGGCTCAATCCCATGACTGTTGCAACTAAAACACCAACAATCCCATTAAAAGTAGGCATGATTATAGCAAATGCAGTAAGAAAGATTCCTACTTTTTTAATATCGTCTAATCTTTGTCCTGCAATTATTCCCATCTCTATCATGAAAATAACAATAGCCCCAGTAAACATTTCATCAAATACTATTCGAATAGAATCAAAACCAGATTCCCCAATAATATAACCAATCACTATACTTCCAAGTAAAATGACTATTGCTTTACCAGTGATAGACTCATGTAAAACTTGAGAGAGTTTGGTTTTAGTTTGATTTAATCCAACATCAATATCAGATGAGTCATCACTTGTAACAGATTGTTTTTTTGCACGAATTTGTTTTGATACAGCCATGTTTGTCAAAAATATTGCCAAAATAAAGGCAACAGGTTCTAACACAGCTAAAATAGCTGCCAGATACCCCTCTGATGAAACTCCTTGGTTTTTAAGAAAAGATAATCCAACTGAAAAAGTTACAGCACCTACTGCACCATATGTGGATGCTAATGCATAAGAATCAAAAATATTGAATTTGCCCAGTCGTCTTAAAATTTGATAATGGTTAAGAGTGAACAAAAGTGAAAGACCAATTGCGACAAGCATTGGAATCAACATATTTTCAAATCCAGTATTTCTCATTTCTATACCACCATGAAGACCTATTGCTGCAAGAAGGTAAATTGGTAGGAATTCTGAAATTGCCTCAGGAATTTTCAAGTCAGATTTTATTCTAGCTGCAATTATTCCAAATAAGAAAAATAGAATTATCGGAGTAAGTAAATTAGATTGAATTAATTGTAAAATGTCCATTTGAATATCTCAAAAAATTTTTGCTGAAATAAAAACCAAGTTATTGAAAAATCAAATGAACAGATGTATCAGATAAGTGAAGCCAATTCCCATTGCAGCACTACCAGGAATAGTAATTATCCACGAAAAGATAATTTGCCTACTAACTCTCCAACGAACAGCTCGTTTTCGTCTAGCAGCTCCTGCACCCATAATTGTGCCTGTAATAGCATGAGTTGTGCTTGCAGGGATACCCAAAGTTGCAAAAATTGCAAGCATTAAACCACCGCTTGTTTCTGCTGCAAAGCCTTGATAGGGTTTGAGTTTTGTGATTTTCACACCAAGAGTTTTGATTACTTTGTATCCTCCAAAGAAAGTACCAAGCCCCATTGCAGATGCAGCTGCAAAAATTACCCATAGAGGGATTTCTAATTCAGGAATCATTCCTGCTGAGAACAAAATCAATGCAATAATACCCATAGTTTTTTGTCCATCATTTGCACCATGAGTTAAAGCAAACCATGCAGAAGAAATAATTTGTAATCGTCCAAAAGTTTTGTTAACTATTGCAGGCTTTCTGCTTGCAAATAATGTTATAATTAATCCTGTCAACAGTAAACCAAAAATCACCCCACCAATAGGAGCAATTACTATGCCTGCAAAAACTTTAGTCAGACCACCATAAACTAGTTTTTCAAATCCTAATCCAATAATTCCCGCACCCATTATTCCACCAACTAAAGAATGACTGTTAGATATGGGCAATCCGAAATAAGTACAAAGAGTACTCCAACCAATTGCCCCAGCTAAACCACCAATAATCATGTAAACTGTAATGTCATCCGGACTAACAATTCCTTTAGCAATAGTCATAGACACTGCAACACCAAAAATGAATGGACCAGCAAAGTTTGCCATTGCAGAAAGAGCAACAGCATGAAGAGGTTTCAGAACACGTGTTCCAATAACAGTTGCAACAGAATTTGCAGAATCATTAAACCCATTAACAAAATCAAAGATTAATGCAACAATTATTGCACCTATTGCTACCTCAATCATCCAACCATCTCAGGTATATTTTAGAACAATATCTTCAATGACATCTGCAACATCTACACATCTATCAGATGCAGTTTCCATTGTTTCATAGATATCTTTGAGTTTGATGATTTTAATCGCATCATCACTTTCAAAGAGTTCTTTGATGGCTTCTCTATACAAGTCATCGACAACATGTTCAATATCACTTGTATTTCTACAATGATTTATCATATCTTGAGGATTTTTGATACGTTGTAGTTTTGAAATCATATACTCAACTTCTTTCGTAGCTAGAACCAATTGTTCAGCAATTTCTTTAGCATATGGAGGAGTTTCAGTTATTTTGTAGCTGTATACTCTAGCTGCAATACCATCCATGAAATCAATTACATCATCAATTTTTGATGCAATCCTTTGCATATCTTCACGATCTAATGGAGTGATGAAAGTCTTGTTTAGTTCTGAGAAAATATCTCTTGTCAAAACATCTGCTTCAGTTTCAAGTTTGTGAATTATTTTGACTTGTTCTTCATTACTAAGGTCAGAAAATAAAACTACTATTGCTTCAGAGGTTTCAACTGCCTTTTTTGCTAAATTGTCAAGAATCATTAAAAGTTCTTTTTCATTGGATTTTATCCACGATAACCATTGTCCCATAATCAATCAAACAGAAAAGGACAGTTAAAGATACTCAACATATTGTATATTGAACTATATAGAAATTGGTTTTAAAATCAGATCTTAATATGATCGTAAGTACAAAAAAGTAGGCGAACTCTACAAATTACGTATTCTTCCAATCAAATTTTCAGATCATGAGAATTTTTGGGTCTACTTGTTTTGTATTAGACATGGTATTGCATGAAAAATTATTTTGAACAGATATCAGAAAATAATAGACATGTACTTTGTTAGAATCATATCAAAATGGTTTGTTTACTTCACGTGTAAACACATAGCTTGCCAGTCCAATCATCACAAGTACAAATGCAAATAAAATTCCAAGACTAAGTAAAATTGGAATTCCACCTTCAGAGACGCCAGTCATCAATTCTCTTACCAATAAAACAGTGTAAGTAACTGGATTTAATTTTGCAATAACTGCAAGCCAATTTGGAAGTAATTCCAATGGGAATAATGCAGGACTCAGCATAAACAATGGCATTCCAAGAAAATTTATCATACCCCAAAAAGTTTCTTGAGATTTTGCAGTAGCTGCTACCATCACAGATATTCCAGAAAATCCTAATGAAAATAAAATTACTATTGCCATTATAGGTGCAATCATTATGGGGTTTGGAAAATTCACACCAATTGCCAAAGCAATTCCTAAAATCAAACTTGCTTGCATAGCAGCAATCAAAGATATTGCAGACATTTTTCCCAAAGCTATTGCTGAACGAGAAATTGGGGAAGTCAATGCTTTGTTCATAAAACCATAACGTCTATCCCACAAAGTATTGACACCTCCAAAAATACTAGTAAAAATTGCAGTAAGAATAATGACACCAGGGGCCATAAATTCAATGTACTCCCCATCAAATCCAACTGATTGGATTAATGGTTGAGTACCTGAAAAAATATTTCCAACAACAATTATCCAAATTGCAGGTTGAATTAACCTAATTAAAACACCACTTCTAGATTTTTTGTATCTCTTTAATTCTCTCCAAAAAATAGTATAGGTATCATACATCAAAGAATTCATGAGCGTAGCCTCTTCATTTTTGCGTGTTCACGTTTTCTATTAAAGTGGGAATCATCATCTCGAATTTCATGCCCAGTATAAGATAGAAAAACATCATCAAGTGTTGGACGTGTCAAAGAAATGGTATTGATTTTAATTTTAAATTCAGATGAAATTTGAAAAATTTTTGGAATTACCTGAGTGCCATTTGATACAAAAAGAGTTAATTTTGTACCATCTTCATTGATATTTTTTACAAATTCAATTTTTTTTAGTTGAGACAAAAATGATTCTCGATTATGGGTATTATCCATAATAATTGAAATCACTTCATTTCCCATAGCATTTTTCATGTTTTCAGGAGAATCAATTACCTGAATTATACCACCATCAATAATCCCAATTCGATCACATAGATTATCTGCCTCTTCCATATAGTGAGTTGAAAGAAATATCGTCATATCAAATTCTTTGTGAATTTTTTTGATATATTCCCAAATCTTTCGACGAGTTTGAATGTCTAAGCCAACTGTAGGCTCATCAAGAAACAAAACTTTTGGCCTATGTAATAAACCACCTGCAATATCAAGTCGTTTTCTCATTCCTCCAGAATAAGTTACAACAGAGTCATTTTGTTTATCGGATAATTCAATTAATTCTAAAACCTCATCAATTCTAGAATTGATTTCATTTTTTGGAATGTGATTTAATTTTGCTTGCAATAAAAGATTCTCTCGTCCAGTAAGATATTCATCCACAGTAGTTTCTTGTTGAACATATCCAATTCTTTCTCGAACTTTTTTTGCATTACCCATTACATCAAACTCTGAAATCAAAGCTTGTCCCGAGGTGGGTTTTAACAAAGTTGTAAGAATCATCATCGTAGTACTTTTACCAGCACCATTTGGACCCAAAAATCCAAAAATCTCACCAGAATTCACTGAGAAAGAAATATCATTTACTGCAATAACATCACCAAATGATTTTGTCAAAGATTTTGTTTCTATAGAGTACAATGATTTGATCGCTTTTTTCAATTATAAATTACTAAGTATTCATTAACCTTCATAAAAAATTTAAAGCGTAACTCTAGAAATGAGAACATGAATGGATTATGTCAAAGATGTCACTCATCAAATGTAGAAATTATACTTCTAGATGGAATTCCTGTTTGTGCAAGATGTTCAAAAAAAACAGATTAATCAAAAAAAAGTATTAAGAAAAAGAATTATTCGATTTCTTTGAATTCTTCTTTTGTCATTCTTAGAATGATTTTTTCACCTATTCCCCAAATTTCAGATTTAGCCAAAATTTTTGAATGCATCATTCCATTAGTTACTTCAATCGATTCTAATTCATTGGTATCTGGATGACGAAGTAATCGCTTAACTTTGCCAATTTTGTGGCGATTAATATCAACCACTGGAATTCCAGATCTTACGGGAGGTCGACTAAGAAGTAATGATTCCTCAGAGAATTTGTCGATATAATCTTCTGAGAGATAGTAGTCTTTGTGGAATCCCTGATGAATTGTAACACCAGATACGGCAAGAGTGTCTTGATTAATGTGAATGTGTTTGACTTTACCGTATTCAATTCCTTCTCTATCAATTACAGTTTTTCCAGTAAATGTATCGGCAGTAGCCACATTTTTTGGCATTCCTTCTAGTTTTACAGACATGTAAACAATTAACAATATTTGTTTATCATATGAAATATCAGAAATTCCTATCAATGAGGTTAAATTACTTGACAGAATATCAGAGGCATGGAAATTCAAGAAGAAAGGTTTAGACCAATATTAATTACAAAAGGAAGAAAAACAGGGAATCCTCAT
>PBZV01000004.1:40-25834 GCA_002730325.1 Nitrososphaerota archaeon | reverse complement strand
ATTCCTCAACTAACCCTTGATTCTACTTCTGATGATATTGATGAAGAATTAATTGTATTGGAGAATTTATTAAAACTTGCAAAAGAAAAATTTGAAATTCAAGGATTAGTTCATGGTGGAATTAAAAGTAAATTTCAAAAAGAAAAATTTGAGTCCATATGTTTGAAATTAGATTTAATCTTGGTGTCTCCGTTATGGGATACTGAACCAGAACAATACATGAATGATTTGATTGACTCTCATTTTGATTTTATTATGACTACTGTATCTTCTGATGGTCTTGATGAAACATGGTTGGGAAAACCAATTTTAAAATCAGAAATTAACACACTGAAACAATTGTCTGATAAATTTGGATTTAACTTAAATTTTGAAGGAGGCGAGGCAGAAACTTTTGTTATTGATTGTCCTCTTTTTTCAAACTCGATTAAAATAAATCAATATGAAAAAAAATGGGACGGGTATAGAGGAAGGTTTGAAATAGTGGATGCTGAGTTGAATTACAATGCTTGATGGCTTAAAGAATAGCTTAAGTGACGCAATTAAAAAAATTGTAAAATCTTCAGGAATAGATGAAGAATTAATCAAAGAACTTTCTAAAGATGTCCAAAGAGCACTATTGCTATCTGATGTTAATGTACGACTTGTTCTTGAAATCACAAAACATCTTGAGGAAAGAGCACTAAATGAAACCCCTCCTCCTGGACTTTCTCGTAAGGATCACATTGTCAAAATATTATATGACGAACTCTCAAAATTACTTGGAGATGAATCTGAATTTGATTTTAAACCTGGAAAACAAAACAAAATAATCTTACTTGGAATTCAAGGCAGCGGTAAAACCACTGTTACTTCAAAACTTGCAAAATTTTTAACTAGACAAGGGTACAAAGTTGGGGTTGTAGGTGCTGATACCTATAGGCCTGGAGCACTAGTTCAACTTCGAACAATGTGTGAAAAATCTAATGTTGAAGTTTACGGTGAAGAAAATAACAAAGACTCTCCAAATATTGTAAAAAATGGATTAAAACATTTTGGAGGTCAACCATTAGATGTAATTCTAATTGATACAGCTGGGCGTCACAAAGAAGAACAAGATCTACTCGAAGAAATGGAGCGAATCAACAAAGCTGCCGAACCTGATTTAGCATTACTTGTTATTGATGGAACTATTGGACAGCAATGTTTCAATCAAGCAGAAGCTTTTCATAAAACAATTCCTGTCGGTGGTGTTATTATTACAAAATTAGATAGCTCTGCAAAAGGTGGTGGGGCATTAGCTGCATCAGCAGCTACTGGTGCACAAATCATGTACATTGGAACAGGCGAACGAATTGATGATTTAGAAAAATTTTCTCCTACTAGATTTGTTGGTCGTTTACTTGGAATGGGCGACATTCAAGCTGTATTGGATTTAGCAAAACGATTAGAAAATGAAGGAGATGATGTTAGAATGAAAAGAATTTCTAGTGGAAAAATGAATATGGATGATTTCTTTTATCAATTAGAAGAGGTAACTAAGATGGGTTCCTTGCAGGGTCTTCTTGATAGTATGCCCGGTCTTTCAGGAATGGTGAAAGGTGATCAAGTCAATCAAATGGAAGGACGAGTTTCAAAATGGCGATACATAATTCAAAGTATGACCAAAGGTGAAAAAGCAGATCCTGATTTACTAAATTCATCACGTATCAAAAGAATTGCGCGTGGTTCTGGTTGGCCTGAAGGCGAAGTCAAAGAATTATTAAAAAATTATAAAAATTCTAAGAATATGATGAAAGCATCAAAAGGACGTCAGATGCAAGGTACTCTTAGAAAGCTAGGTTTGGGATAACTACACGTAGAAAATTCTAAAATGTCTAATTATAAAGAAATTGTTCCTATTGCAAACCATATTTTAAAAAAATATGATTTATGCGACAATTGTTTGGGGCGTTTTTTTTCAAAACCTCTTCATCTTTCTTCAAATAAACTATTGGGGAAAAAACTAAAACAGAATAAAAATATCTCCAAAAAATGTTATCTATGTAAAAATATTTTTGAAAATTTAGATTATTTCTTAAAAATGATGTATGAAGTATCATCAAATTATTCTTATGACTCATTTAGTGTAGGCACTATGATTAAACCTTCTATTGTAGATAGGGATGATTTTATTCGTTCAAAATACAAACTTAAGGGAATCGATGGAATAAAGACCGACATTACAAAGGAATTAGGAAAGTCTTTTTCAAAAAAAACAAAAAAAATCGTAGATAATCTAAATCCTGAAGTTACTTTTACTGTAAATCTTAAAGATGAATCTTGCCAATTGCGTTCAAAGTCTATCACTCTTTCTGGACGATATGTTAAAACTTTGAGAGGTATCCATCAAAAACAAAAATCATGTGATAATTGTTTGGGGAAAGGATGTAGAGTTTGTAATTTTCATGGCATTTCTGAATTTGATAGTGTTGAAGGGTTAATTTCTAAATTTATTTTTGAAAAGTTAGGTGGATGTACTGCAAAGTTTACTTGGATTGGAGGTGAGGATAAATCTAGTCTTGTGTTGGGTAATGGACGACCTTTCTTTGTAAAAATTCAAAATCCCCTAAAAAGAAATATGAGAACAAAATTCGTGGTATTTGATTCTTTGAAAATAACTAATTTAAAAATTATTAACACATCTCCCAAAACTCCTATCAAATTCATTTCTTCAATTGGAATTAAAATTCACAGCGAATCCACACTTGATTCTGAAATCTTAAAAAAATTAAAAAATCTTACCAAAACACCTATAGTTGTTTATGAAAATTCTGGAAAACGTTCTGAGAAAAAAATTTCCTCTGTAAAATATAAAAAAAATTCAGACAATGTATTTTCTTTATTTATCAAGGCAGATGGTGGATTACCAATTAAGCGATTTGTGNCTGGTAATGATGTAACTCCTAACATTTCTCAAANTCTCGATATTTNATGTACATGTNAGNAATTTGATTTTCTTGATATAGACATCTAATGATAACAATTAACTAGCGTCAAATATCGTAAAATTACATGCCAATGAGAAAAAAAGGTAAACACAAAAGACGTGCAGATCAAAGTGCTGAAGTTCGTAAACGAAAGAAAGCAAAATCTGGAAAGCCAAGATCCTAACTAAATCAACCTTTTTACATTCAAAATNTACGAGAAGGGTAATTGGATCCTCTAGTACGTNTCAAAGATGCACATTCTAACGGAATTATTCCTGATGATATTTTTGATTTAACTNTAAAGCGCTTTTCAATAATTACTGATGGGATAAATCGGATTGAAAAAGCATCNGGAATTCAATACCCAATTGCATATGTTGANCCATCTCTTGTAATTACCTCNCCNAATCCAAATTCCTATGAATACGGTATTTTATTTGCGAGAACTCTNCCTGTGATGTCTGAGGATAATTTTCANGTTGTTATTCAAATTTCNGCACCGCTTNTTGCTTATGGATTAAAGGGAACAATTCATGCAATTCTGGCCCATGANTTTTTACATTTTTTGGAATTAATTCGAAAAATCTCAAAAATGGANTTGTTGTCTGATGAAATATCTGGAAATTTATTTGAAAATGTCTANAGTGATGAGACAAGATTATTTGAACCNCGTGNAGTCTTTAAAGACCGAACTTTGTTGAATCATATAANAAAAANATTCCCTGCTGGATTTCGTGATTATAAACTTGAAGATAAAGTAATGAAGTTTTGGGCTNATAGGAATCTNCCAAAAACCAATATTTCTTTAGATACCAATACTGTAAANNTATCAGCTGAATCCATTTCTAAAATTAAAATNTCTCCNTCNTTTATTTCAAAAATTGATCAATTGCAAGAAAAAAGTTCAAAAATNCACAAAAAGAAATTNTATTAAACCAGTTTGNGTNAATNNTTGAGATTTTATAAAATAATTTTTAACTACTAAATTTTACTGATTGAATTCTGTTAATCCACATTTTCCACACGTCTTTCTATCTTTGTGATCTGACATGTAAACTCCTTTACCACATCTTGAGCATATTTTTTTAATTCTTGTTATTTTGTCCCCATCAACTTTGAAAAATTTGTACACATTTGGACTGGAACCTTTTTTTCCTGCCATTATTCTGCTTTCTCCTCTTTTGCTTCTTCAGCTGGTGCTTCTGTTTCTTCAGCTGGTGCTGCTGCTTCTTTTGCTGCAGCTTCTGCTTCAGCTAGTTTTGCTTGAGTCTTTTCTAATCTTGAAAATATTGTTGGGTTGACATGTTTTTTTGCCAATCCTTCATCATCATAGACAAAGAATGTTCCTGTGACTGTTGATTTTCCTACTTGAGTTTTAAGAATAATTGGAATTATTACTTTGCCATCTAGACTGAATTCTTTGTTAATCATATCTACTGCTTCAAGTTTTTTGAGTTTTCCTCCTAAACCTGCAAAATTACAAGTTAACTCTCTTCTCGATAAGAAGGTGTTATCTACGTCTGTAATTGTCTCAATAATGGACATGTACCCAAAATCCTTTAGATATTTCATATAAACCTTGATTGAAATAGATAAGAAATTAAGGAAAACACTGGAAAATGTAATCATGGAACGTTATATGCTCCATTTTAAAAATAAAGGATATTTTCCAAAGGATTCTAAACAATTGATCTATGATGCTAGAGATCTTGCATCTGAAATTGATGCATCAGTAAGAGTCGTTCGAATTGCTGGAAAATTTGTAGAGTTTGATGTGGGAGTTGAAAAAGAAGATCTTGACAAACTTGTTGAAAAACTATCTCCAATTGGATCTATTGATAATATTCGTCATGTCTTTGAAGAAAAGATCGAAAAAGAACAGGGGATTACCGATGGGATTTACTATTTCAATAATGAACGATTTTGGGAATGTCATGAAGCATTTGAGGGAGTTTGGAAACAATGTTTTGGTCGAGAAAAAGAAATTCTTCAAGGGATTATTTTATTTGCTGTAGCATTTGCCCATGCTCAAGAAGATGATCTTCGTATTGGAATTGGAATGCTGAGACGCGTATTGGAAAAATTAGGTACTTCTCCTTCTATGTATCATTCAATTGATATTGATAGATTAAGAAAAAAAGCAACTGAAATGCAACAAGCAAACAATTTGACTATTTTTGAGATTTGATTAATTCTAAAGATTTGGATACTACTTCAGCACCTTGAAGTAAACCTATGCTGCCTTTTTTGGCCTGTTCTTCAGTCATTCTTGTTGTTCCATCATTTTTAATAAAATCTCCCGATACTACAACTGGAACTGGATCATCACTGTGCCCTTTATTGATACATGGTGTTGAATGATCTGCTGAAATAATTATTGCGACTTTACTTGAATCAATATTATCTATCAGTGTTTTAAAGAATCTTTGATCAATCTCTTCGATATTTTTCATTTTTCCTATTGCGTCTCCATCATGACCAAATTCATCAGGCCCTTTAAGATGGACGTAGATAGAATTTTGAGTCTCCATTGCTTTAGCCGCCACTCTTGCTTTTTCTTCATAATCTGTTAATCCCCCTGCTTCAAATGCCTTCATTTTGAGAACATCTGAAATTCCAAGTTCTACTGGCATATCCACTATACATGAAAATTCCATACCATATTTTTCGTTAATTGGGATTACATCTGGAAATTTATTTCCTGCATCTCTAAGTAGAATGCAACTAAGTTGTTTTTTGTCTGCTGCCCTTCGCTTTTCATTTATTTGACTTTCTTTTAAAATATTGATTGATTGTTCAGAGAACTCATTAACTAAACTTGCAGTAAATTTTGCATCATCATTTTCTTCTATTGGTAAACATTTTTCAATTTTCAAAAAATCCCCTACAGCTTTTGCAACTCCCATACCTCCGATGTTACTATAAGCTGGATCAGTATTCGTAATTTTTGAAGATAATTTTTGTGTGTTTGTTCTAATTCGTACTGTCACTCTATGTCCGATTGTTGGAGAAACAACCACTGATGTATTAGGGTCTGAAAATTTTATTTTTTCTTCAATTTCTTTTGCAACTCCATCAGCATCTTCTTTTTCAATATGTCTTCCAGCTCTTCTGTCTATGATTACTTCATCATCGTTTAATGTAGAAAAATTCCCTCTCAATGCTAAATCACCATTTTTAAAATCAATCCCTACCCCAATCGCTTCGATTACTCCTCTACCTGCATAATCTGCATGATTGAATTTGTAACCTANCATNTTGAATACTGCAATATCTGACTCTGGAGCTATTCCTTTTCCTACTGAAATCACTTCNCCTATNNCGCCATTACTTGCAATTTTATCTAAAACTGGTGTATTTGCTGCCTCTAACGGTGTTTTNCCNTCNAAGTCTGGATGTGGTAAATCTCCTACTCCNTCTAATAGAACATAAATCATATGAACGTCAGAATTATCCATAGTATCTCCTGTTTTACCGAATTCNAATTCTCTGCTTTAAGTCTTGCAACAAATTNACCGATCAAAAAAAAATATCNGAATNATAAAATAATTTTTAAAAATTTNGATGTTTGATGAAANTTTAAACTTTTTTTCTTGATGGATGAAGAAATTTTAATTTTAAATTTTTTAGTAACTGTTTTAATGTACGTTCNNTTTCAATTACAATTATGGGGAGTATTCGTAAGGATTATGTTTCTGAACGTTTTATGATTGTCTCAAAAAAANATGNNAAAATAACCAATCCAAAAAAATCTCCTTTTTCTCCTGGAAATGAATCCATGACGAACCCTTCTGTTTTATCACTTGTTGCAAAAAANGGAATGTTGCAACGTCTTCAAGATGACGATGACAATTATGTAACTGGCTGGTCAATTAGAGTTTTTGAGAGNAAAAATCCTATTGTATCTGTGGATGCTGAAAACTCTTACAGNGATCGACCTTTCTATAGNGAACCTGCATATGGTTATCATTATGTGGTAGTTGCATCTCCAAATGCAAAAGATACTTTTGCAACAATTGATACTGAGCAATGGTCAAATGTTTTGGTTGTTGTTCAAGACCGTCTTCGATGGCTCTATACTCAAAAAGGTGTTACGTATGTTTCAATTTATGCTGATCATGGTGAATTATCTGGCAATGATAATCCTCANCCTCATCTGAACCTTCTGACATTTTCTTCAATTCCTCCTACTATTGAAGAGGAGGCAGAGGCTTCTCATAAAATCCTAAATGAAAAAGGNGTTTGTCATATGTGTCAAACAGTAACTGAAGAAATTGGNGGTCCTAGACAAATTCTTCAGACTGAGGGTTTTATTGCATTTTGTCCTTGGGCTCCATCATATCCGTATGAGTTTTGGATTTCNCCTAAAAAACANACAACTAGTTTTTCAAAAATCTCTCAAAAAGAAATTAATGANTTATCCTTGATTTTAAGATCAACTTTAGGTGGACTGTCAAAAATTATCAAAAATGTTTCATTTAATTTAGTATTTCATCTTTCTCCTGAAAAGAAAAATAGTCGACAAATTCATTGGCATATTGAAATATACCCAATCACAAAAAATAGGTCTGGNTTAGANCGAGGATTTGGNNTTTTCTTAAATGATGTTTCTCCTGAACAATCTGCAGAAAAACTTGGTGCTGCGTGTAGAAAAGAGTTAGCTGCCNTTGTTGGCATTGAATGATTTTTTTTGAATGGTTTATTTATCAATTATAATTNGTATTNATNATGGCAATAGAGAAATGGCTTGCAGTAGTTAGTTTTGGTTTATTTGCAATGTTTTCTGGTGAAATGATCTCAATTTANNATTATGNGNTTGCTCCTCCAGAAAATGCTATAATTNATGATTCATGGTTTNATTCAAAAATATTTCAGTTTATTTCCATTGGNGTTGCCCCAGCNGGAATTTTAGCTGCAGTTCCTTTCATAATGAGNAAACGATATGGTTCCANACCNNTTGGNNGAATTATAATTGCAGGTGGTGTAATTTTGTTATTGGGAATGATAACATGTTATTNTNTGTTGGATNNGATTGATGAAAAATACNTTACAGATATGGTGCAATATGTTCCAGTTTTATTTATGGCATTGGCATTTCCTGTAATTGGTGTTGGTGCATATTTGACTAAACTCAAAAAGNTTCGTCCTAAAAAAGAATATTTCTAGATGTGATTAAATCTTAATTCATTTGCAGAAAGTGTGAATCCANNTTTTTCATAAAATTCTTTCACGTCATCTGTGCAGTTTAATANTGTCTTGTAACAGCCTTGGTTTNTTGCAAATTCAAGAAGAAATTTTATTATTTCATTTCCAATTTTTTGCCCTTGAAANTTTTTATCCACTACCACATCTTCAATATGNCCCACTAATCCCCCNTCATGAATGAATTTTGGTTCGATTAGNAGGGTGGCACTTCCAATAATTTTTTNATCNAGTTCTGCNATTGCTATGATGTGATTTGGATTAGAATTGATTTTTTCAAAAACTTCTTCAGCTTTATTCTTATCAATNTTNCTTGNNATTCTTANCGAATCTAGTGTTGTNAGGAATCCTTTTTGAAGATCTTNCTTTTGTAACTNTCTAATTTNTAANTCTCTCATTTTNCTTTCAAATTTTNCCTAATTTTTGAATATATTCNTGNTATGCTTTTTTGTAAGATGTTTTATTTCCAATATCNGTAAAACCTTTTTTTGTAAGGAAACTNCTGACTAATTTCTTTTTATTCATTNNTTTTTTTATTACGTCATCCATTCCATATGGTTTATTTTTTGGAATGAAATCTAGTACTTCTGGCTCCATTACATAACAACCCATGTTTATGTTGGCTTTAATTTCCGGTTTTTCATTCCAACTTGTGACTTTTCCATTTTTTGATGTTTCAATTACTCCATATGGTAAATTAGTTTTGTATTCATTTAGGCCCATTGTTACAAATGCTTTTTTCTTGTTGTGTTGTTTTATCATATTTCTGAGACTAAAATCAAAAATTGAATCTCCATAAAGACAAACAAAAGTACCATCGATTAAATCATCTGCTGTTTTTAATTGACCTGCAGTTGCAAGTGGTTTATTTGAAATTGCATATTCTATGTTTACTCCAAATTTTTTCCCATCTTCAAAATAATCTTCAATTGTTTTTCTAAGATAACTGACACATAATACAATTGATTTGACTCCATTTTTTCTTGTCCAATCCACCAAATGTTCCAATATTGGTTTTTCACCTAATGGAAGCATGGGTTTTGGAAGAAATGTTGTATATGGTTGTAATCTTGTTCCCAAACCCCCAGCAAGAATAACTGCCTTCATAACCTCTACTTGAGTTGAGAGTATTTATGTTCAAGGATGAATTTTGACTAGAGTTTTTTTAAATAATTTTTAAAATTTTATTCAAAACATCATTTGGAGTTTTTCCAAAAACAATAATCATTGGTTCTTTTCCAAAATCTCCTTCGTGAAAAATAATGTCTGGCAGTTTTTTAGAATTTTTAATTGCATGTTCTATTCCCCACTTGATTGATGATTTTTTTATTTTGGTATTTTTAGGTTCTTTACTTCTGTCATAATTGCTTGCAATTAATTTTAAATTTTTGATTTTTGTTATAGTGTCATTTTGATATTTGATATTGATTGCAGAACAAACCTCTGATGATTTTTTATTCATTACTAAAAGAGCTGTTGCAACATGTTTTGAACCACCATACTCTAAATTACCTGCAACCAGTACTTGTTTTCCTGCTTTAACAATTCTTCCAGAAATTCCTAGAATATCCTTTATTGATTTTGGGTTTTGTTTGGAAAATACAAAATTTGTTTGACATTCTGGAATATTTTTAAAAATATTTTTAATTTCGACAAATTCGTTAATTGCTTTAGTTAATTCTATTTTGATATTGTCTTTTTTTTTAATATCTGTAATTGGAATCCCTTTCCCAATTTTTTTAGAATTTCTGATGGATTCTTGTGTGAATTGTTTTGCAAATTTCAATGATTCTTCAATATTGTTGTTTTTAACAAGCGCAAAAATTGCTGCTGCTGAATAATTATCCCCACTTCCATGATTTGTACTGGTGATTTTTTTGCCTGTGATGAAATAATTTTTATTTTTCTCTAGAACAAAGTCTGATATTTCATTATTCTTTGTTTTAATTCCCGTGATTACAACTGTCTTTGATCCCATATTCTGAATTTTCTCTGCAATTTTTTTGGGTGAGATTTTTGAATTTATCTTAGTGTTTGATATAATTTTAGCCTCAAATTCATTTGGTGTGATGATTGTAGCAAGTGGAACAATAAATTTTTGAAAATCTTTAATTGCTGAATTTTCTAGTAGTGTTCCTCCTGTCGTTGATTTAATTATTGGATCAACAATTATTGGAACTTTTAATTTTTTTAATTGTTGATAAATTACCCTCGTGATTTGTGAATTGTACACCATCCCAATTTTTACACCATCAATTCTAAAATCTGACATTACTGTTTGTATTTGATCTTCTAACATTTTTTTTGATACTGGTTCTACCATTCCAAAACGTGTTGTATTTTGACCTGTGATTGCAGTAATTACTGTTAACACATGTACATTAAATGACGAAAATGTTTTAACATCACTTTGAATCCCTGCACCTGATGATGGATCTGATCCTCCAATTGAAAGTATGTTCATATTTTTTTATTTATCTTAAACCCTAATCTGCTTTTCCTTCAATTTTGATTTTGTTGTATTTGTTGAATTATTTTAATAGGAATTTTATACTTTGATTATTTACTTAATATTGTGACTGAAATTCCTATGGTGGATGATTCTTCTTCTACAAAATTAAATTGTACAACTTGTTTACTTCCAATGCAATACCAAACTAAAAAAAACGGGAATTTTTTGTGGCAATGTTTCAAGTGTGGTAAACAAATTCTTGTTTCAACAGAAAATTTTAATCAAATTGAAGAACATTGGAGCCCTCCTAGATGACCAATTCATCTGACCTAGAGTTTTTAAAAATTGAGAATCAAAAACTACGTAATTACATTATTTTGATTCAATCTGAAATTGAATTTACTCAAAGAGTAGATGAAATAAAATTAAATTTTACCAAATCCTCCGATTCTGAGCGTATTATTGTGCCTATTTTAGATAGAATTTCTAAAATCCAATTTGAAAAAACATCCTTGGAAAAAGAATTGAATTTGAATTAATTTTAATTTCTATGTTGATGCTTCACTGGCACAATTAAATGAGCAAAATTCATCTTTCAAACTTTGAAATTCTCTACCACAATGCATACATTCTCTTATGGTNCTCATATTNTNAATACGCGATAATTGCATATAAGGTNAAGNGATCATCTTAATATAGTNAAATNANTTTTTAGATAATTTCATAATTTTCACGATTGTTTAAATCAGGTAAAAGCATAGAATTTGTTATGACNACTCANATGGCTTCTGCACGTCGTGGTGTAGNTACTGATGAAATGAAACAAGTTGCAAAAGATGAAGATGTTTCTATTGATTGGTTGATTTCAAAAATATCTCGTGGGTCAATTATTATTCCAAGNAATAATGNTAGACCACAAAAAATTCACAATGTTGGAATTGGAAAAGGACTAAAAACTAAAGTAAATGTAAACATCGGAACTTCNACTCTTAATGTTAATTTGGATGAAGAAATTGAAAAAGCTAAAGTTGCTATAAAATATCATGCAGATACAATTATGGANCTCAGTGATGGTGGAGATGTAAAAAAAATTCGTCANACTCTTTTAGAAACTGCTCCGATAACTTTTGGAACTGTTCCNATTTATGAGGCATATAATTANGGTGTTGAGGTTCACAAAAATCCTTTGAATTTAACTGANGATGATTATCTAAATGCATTTGAAAACAATGCTAAAGATGGAGTAGATTATACNACNATTCATTGCGGTATCACAAAAGAAATTGCAAAAAGAATTCTNAAAGTACAACGATATGGTGGAGTTGTTAGTAAGGGTGGNACCCTTACTGCTGCCTGGATGCTAAAGCATGATAAAGAAAATCCATANTTGACGCATTATGATTACTTGCTTGANATTGCAAAAAAATATGATGTNACTTTTAGTCTTGGNGATGCNCTTAGNCCTGGNTCNATTTTAGACTCTCATGATGAATTACAGGTTCAAGAAATGATCAATATCTCTCNATTGACAAAACGTGCACATGAACAAGATGTACAAGTAATGGTTGAGGGTCCTGGACATGTCCCATTAAATGAAGTTGCAGCAAACGTTCGACTTGCAAAATCCCTTATNGGTGANGTTCCTTACTATGTCCTTGGTCCTTTGGTNACTGATATTGCATCTGGCCATGATCATATTGCAAGTGCAATAGGAGCTGCAGTATCTGCAAGNGAAGGTGTTGATCTTTTATGTTATCTTACNCCTTCTGAACATTTAGCATTGCCTAATGCTGAAGAAGTAAAAGCTGGATTGATTGCATATAGAATAGCTGCACATGCTGGTGATCTTGTAAAAATTCGTGAAAAGGCGATTAAATGGGATATGGAAATGACTGAAGCAAGACGTACTTTGGATTGGGAAAAACAATTAGCGTTATCCATTGANCCTGAAGAAGCTGCAAAAATTCACAGTAGAACTGGACAACATCCTGGGAATAATGTCCCTTGCACNATGTGTGGTGGTGCATGTGTATACATGATGTTGCCACAACAAAAAAAATACGAAAAAGAAAATAAAAATTTACAACAAGTTGAATAGAACTTTTTCTAAACTAGGAACTGTATNATAATTTTTTAATTCTTGAACTTCTATCCATCTAAATTCTGAATTTTCCCAATTGAGACTNACATNTGGTTTTTCTGACTCAAATAGGAATGGAAATACTTCCCATTCATGATTTTTGTATTGTGGTGCATTAATTCGCATTTCTTTTGCAGATTTGATTAGTTTTATCTTCTCTTCCGTGATTCCAACTTCCTCAAAAATTTCTATCTTTGCTCTTTGNAGTGGTATTTCATTATTCTCTATAATTCCACTAATNCCTGCCCACAAACCTTTCATTGATTTTACTTTTTCACTTCTTTTTAGAATCAATAATTTGTCGTTATTTNTAATAAATGANGTAACAATTTTTGTTGAATGCATGTTGATTATTTTTCAACAGNTTTTACCATTTTTGTTAATCTTTTGTATGANTCATTAATGTCTGTATGTTTGGCTAATCTTTCTTGACATTCTTTAATGTAGNTTANCACTTCTTCTGTTTTTGACTCTTGAACANATGTAAGTAATCTTCCAACATCTTTCCAAAGATCTTCTGCAACTCTTCTAATTTCTGGATTTGCNATGATTGTCTCTATTAATTCTGGAGTTTCTGTCATGATACTNTCAGCTAATGTTTTTTGTACTCTGAATGTAGTTCCTGACATTTTTTCTGTNAGGTTCATCTTTTCATCTTTTGATATGATGTTTGCAAAAACTAAATTNATCANATGAGTTAATCCTAAAATAACTGCAATTTTTTTNTCATGTTCAATTGCATCAATTGTTACAAAATTAGCTCCTTCAAATAATGATTTTGTAACTGTTAATTCTTTTTTAGCATCTTTAATTGGAATTGAAATTATGTTTTGACCTTTTATTGTTTTAATGCCTGGGCCAAACATTGGATGAATGCAAATTGGATTAATTTTTGCTGGCATTTTTGATAATGAAGATACTACTTTTGATTTTTCAGATGAAATCTCAATTAGATATGTTCCTCTTTTCATTTCTTTTGCAATTAATCTAATAATCTCTGGAGTTCTTCTAGTTGGGGTACANAAAATTACATAATCTGCTTGTANAATTCCTCCTACTAATGATTCTGAAACTATGACATCTTTACCTGTGACCTTGTTTTCTGAATCATGACCTGTNACTTCAAAATCCATATCTGAAAAATATTTTGNAAACCATTGGCCCATTTGACCTCCTGCNCCAATAATTGTAATTTTCTTTTTCAACTATTACTCCTAATAATGTCCCTAAGTATATTCATTCCCTCGTTTAGACTATTTTCATCCTGACATGCAGAAATTCTGATAAAATTTTTGTAATTTCCAAATCCTTCNCCTGGTGCAACTGCTAATCCTTTCTCAAGTGTACTATTTGCAAATTTAACTCCATCAAACTCTTCTTGNTTTACTCGTGCAAAAAGATACATCGCGCCATCTGGGACAACNAATTCCAATCCCATTTCACTNGCTTTTTNAGACAANAAATCTAATCTATTTTGTATTGTATTNGTATTATNNCTCGTATCTGACTCAAGAGCTTTCATTGCAACATATTGAATNGGCTCTGAAACATTTGTAAGACATAATGCTTCTAATTTTGCCATTTTTTCAATGATCTTTGAATCTGCAATTGCATATCCTATTCTAAACCCTGTCATNGCATGTGATTTTGAAAATGACTGAGTGATGATGCTTTTTTCATAATTATANCTTAGAATGCTTTTCCAGCTTGTTTTAGCATATTGGGAATAAATCTCATCACTGAGAACATANATTTGATTTTTTCTAGCAATTTCAATTATTTCATNTTGTAATTTTTCAGGAAGAATTTTCCCTGTTGGATTATTTGGATAATTTAGAACAATCATTTTTGTATTTGAATTAATTGTATTTTTGATTTGTTCTATTGATGGTTCCCATTNNGTTTCTAATGTTGTATTGATAGTTCTAACTTTGATTCCTGAGTTTAGTGCACAATCTTTGTATGCTGGCCATGCTGGTTCTATCACAATCATTTCATCNCCTGGATTNAACAATGTGGTNATTGCAGTAAAAATAGAAAATCTTGCACCTGGACTAACTAAAATATTNTCTTGTGTTATACTCGTATTGAANTTCTCTGACACATATGATGCCAATTTCTCTCTAAATGCNGGAACACCCCTTACTTGACCATATTTTAAAAATCCTTTATCAAAAACTTCTGTCAACGCATCTTTTACAATTGGTGGTGGAAGAAAGTCAGGTTCTCCCACTTCCATGTGGATAATTTTTTTACCTTGTTGTTCAAGTGATTTTGCTTTTAAGAAAATTGATAGATGTGTTTGTTTGTTAATTGATTGGANTTTTACTGATTCGTTTAATAAAAAATTTAAAAATTTTGTTGCAATTGATTCATCAAATTCTAACTCACTACATAATGAAATTACTTTATTNCGTAAATTATCTTCACGAGTTTCATCTGTAACTCCTTTACCTATATTTTTTTTAACTTCTCCAATNTCTTTTGAAATATCNGTTCTATTTTTTAACAACCTNACCATTTCTAGTGTAATTTCATCCATCCTGTTTCTGAGTTCATTAATNTCTGACATTTTCTTANAAAACTGGTTTGATTGTGCCTGAGATTANTGCATGATCTGCTATAATTAATGCTACAAGTGCATCAACTACTGGTGGTGCTCTTGGAACAACACATGGNTCGTGTCTTCCTTTTANTTGGAGAATTGTTTCTTTTTTNTTTTTGATATCTANTGTTTTTTGTTTTTGTGCAATTGATGATGCTGGTTTGAATGCAATTCTCATAGTTATTGGCATTCCATTTGAAATCCCTCCTAAAATACCTCCAGAATTATTTGTTTTTGTAATTATTTTTCCTCTCTTGATTGTATACAAATCATTATTTTCTGAACCATGTAATTCTGAACCTGNAAACCCTGAACCAAACTCNACTCCTTTAACTGATGGAATTGAAAACATTGCTTTACTCAAATCTGATTCTAATGAATTGAAAATTGGTTCACCTAATCCNACTGGGACATTTGTTGTTACTGATTCTATTATTCCTCCAAGTGAATCTCCTTTTTTCTTTGCATTTAGAATACTCTCGCGCATCATTTTAGCTGTTTTAATTTCAGGACATCTGACTTCATTTTTATAAATTGAATTAACCATTTTTNCATTAAACTCTTTTTCCATTTTGATTTTACCTATTTGTGAAGTAAATGAATTAGTTTCAATTCCTGTTGTTACTTTTAACAATTTTCTTGCAATAGCTCCGCCCATTACATGNGTTGCAGTTAATCTTCCTGAAAANCTNCCNCCNCCTCGATGGTCATTGAATTGATTATATTTTATCATTGCAGGATAATCTGAATGNCCTGGTCTCAATTTTGTTTTTAAATTATCATAATCTTTTGATTTTTGATCACTATTCCAAATTAACATTGTAATTGGNGANCCTGTTGTAAATCCTCTAAAAACNCCTGAAACAATTTCTACGATGTCTCCTTCTTTTCTTTGTGTTGAAATAATNTTTTGACCTGGTTTTCTTTGGTCTAGCATTTTTTGGATATCTTTCTCATCAATTTCTAANCCTGCTGGACATCCTTCTAACACCGNNCCAATAGCTTTCCCATGACTTTCACCAAAACTTGTTAAAACAAGATGCTGACCAATTGAACTTCCCGGCAACACATTATCAAAGCTAAATGATGCTTATAATTCCTCATTCTAATTTTTTAAAATATTCACAACTAATGATCTACAATTTTTTAATNNTTCTTCATGAATAGTTATAAATTATAAAATATTNAATAATTTTATGAAATAATTATAATATAATCTTAAATATAATTATTNTNTTCATTAATTATGTTAAAACGTGTAAATCNTAACAAATGATTTGCGCGGCCTTGCGAAATTTGACATGTTATCACCGCTAAAGCGTTGTGAGTGAGGAGAATGCTTTTCACTCTATACAAGGTCGCGCCTTTAATCTCACTAAGAAATTTTTTTGAATCATTTTATTGNACTTGAATTTTTGCACCAATTCTAGTCATTTCTTCAATAAAATTTGGATATGATACTNTGACTGAATCAGGATCAGANACTGTACAATCTCCTACATGCATTCCAGCTATACAAAATGCCATGAATAATCTGTGATCATTNTCAGAAANCAATTCAGCTCCNCTTAAATTATTTGATGATTCTAAAATTAANCCATCTTCTTTTTCTTCAANTTTAATTCCTAGTTTCACAAGTTCTCTTGAAATAATTGCAATTCTGTCTGTTTCTTTTAANCTTGCATGCTTTACATTGATGACTTCAATTGGGCTTGATGAATTTAATGCTAAAATTGCAAGAGGTGGGAGAAGATCTGGNGAATTACTCAAATCAAATCTACCTCCGCTTAATTTTTNAGGAGATTNAANTTTAATTTCTTCTTCACNAATGACAACAGTAACTCCTAACTGTTCTAAAATATCTATAAAGACTTCATCTCCTTGTGGTAAATTTCCTAGATTCCCTTTGATTNTAATTTCTTCACCGTTTAGTACTGCTGCTGATAATAACAATGCNAGACTTGAGAAATCAATTGGAACTGTAAATGATGTNTTCTTGTAGATTTGTGGTGTTATGTTATATTTTTTGTATGGAATTAATGTTTGAACTGAAACTCCNAACTTCCTCATTGTTGCAATTGTTGCATCAAGATATGGTTTTGAAACTAAATTTCCTTCGATGTTGAGATTAATTCCATTCTTAGTAAGTGGTGCACAAATTAACAATGCTGAAATAAATTGACTAGAAAAATTTCCTGGAATAGATACNTTNCCTCCTGATATCTTCCCTTTAATTTTGATTGGTGGNTTNCCATCCGTTGAACTACATTGTGCTCCTATGCTTGANAGTGCATCTAAGAGTGGNTGCATTGGTCTTTTNTGAAGACTAGAATCNCCTGTNAGTNTTATTTCTTCAGAATACAAACTGGCAATCCCTGACGCAATTCTAATTGTAGTTCCTGAATTNTCTGNATCAATTTCAGGTACATTTGTGCCTAAATCNATTGGATTTTTAANAATTATTGATGAATTCTCTATTTCAATTTCTGCTCCAAATTTTTTACATGCCTCAATTGTTGCTTTTGTATCTGCTGATAACAATACNTTATTGACNTTACTGTCTTTTCCTGCTATTGACGCCAGAAAAATCGCTCTATGTGAATAGCTTTTGTTTGGAGGACATGTTATTTGTCCNGAAATTTTTGATTTTGTTACTTTACATTTCATGAACTTCTGCCTTTGTATTGCTGATTTTTGAAACGATTATNCTTCCATCTAATGCTGAAAATACNTTTTTCATAGTTGATTCATTTTCTTTTTTTGTAATTGCTGCAATTGATGGNCCATTTCCTGAAACTGATGCTCCTAANGCNCCTTTTTCTATCAAACTTGNAATTATTTTTGGNTCTGAATTCANAATTGATGANGTTGCNAANCCATTAATTATCATTGCATCCCAATATTTTGATTTNCTTGCAAGTTCCCATGCATTTTCAAAAACTGATGACATTACTTTGAGNTTTTTTAGATTTCCNCTTTTTCTATTTTTTGGAATAAATATTACTGCGATTAAATTTGATGNTCCTTTTTCATNTTTGATTCTTTTCTTTTNTGCATTATCTGTAACATTGAATCCTCCATAATAACATGAACATGCATCATCATANGCTCCTGTGATNCTAACTTTGGATTCAATTGATGCATCAACTCCTGCAAGNAGTATTTGTTGATCAGTAAATTTTAATTTGAAAATTTTTGCACAAGCAAGTGCAACTGCTGANGATATTGCACTTGAACTTTTAAGNCCATACCCTGTAGGTATNTCTGAATCAAGTGTCATTGTNATTTTATTTTNTTCTAAATCTTCTTTTGAAACAATTTTTTCAATTGTCTTNTTGATTAATCGTGAACTTAGGCTCTTGTTATCTGATTTTATTATGATTCCTTTACCTGGACTTGTNTCCATCTCTACAATTACTTTTAACGNAATTCCTANTGTTGCNCCTTTCTTATTTGCAATTGCGTTTACTATGGAAACTGCACCGTGGACTGTAGCTTTTACTTTTGCCATCAAAACCCTCCTAGTAATGCTTTTTTCATGGCATTATAAGGTGCTTCCATATNGTGCCAAATTTCAAATGCTCTTGTAGCTTGTCCTAGGAGCATTTCATANCCTAAAATTACANTTGCATTATTTTGTTTTGCTTTTTTGAGAAAATCTGTATTCATTGGCATGTATACAATATCNTAGACAATTGTTTTTTCATTAATCCCTTCTAGTAAAATTGGACTTGGTTCATTTTTTAGTCCTATGGATGTGGCNTTAATGATTATGTCATAATTTTTTGCNGAATCTTTTACATCGCTGATTTGAATAGCNTTTGCATCTNATTGNATTTTTTTTGCAAATTCTGATAAACTTTTTGCTTTTTCTAATGTTCTATTTGCAATTGTAATGCTCTTTGCTTGCTCTTTTGCAATTCCTGCNACAATTGCTCTAGCTGCNCCTCCTGCTCCTAACAAAAGAACATTACAATTTTTAATCTTTAANTTTTTTTTCTTAAATGGTTCTAGGAAACCATCCATGTCNGTATTGTATCCTTTGAGAACNCCTTCATTGTTTACTACCGTATTNACTGCNCCGATCAAACTACAAGTNTCATCAATTTTATCAACATATTTCATCATCTCAATTTTGTGAGGAATGGTAATGTTNAACCCATTAATCTTTATTTTTTTNAGCCCTTCAATTCCTTCTNTTAATTCATTTTNGGGAATTCTATATCCTATGTATGAGCAATCCAAGTTCAATTCTCTAAATGCTGCACTGTGAATATGTGGTGATAATGAATGATCAATAGGATCACCGATAACTGCAAATGTTTTACTCATCTTATTTTTTAAAGAAATATGATTGATTTAAACTCTCAAATGAAATTTATTTATTTTTTAAATTTATGATCTTGTTTANCTCATCTATGCTGAATTGACCTGGNGCAACTGCTNTTCCTAGTGACACATATGTATATGGACTACCTAAATACAGGCANAAAATTCTTGAAATTCTGCCAAAATCNCCCATTGCAAACGAAATTAAATTATTTTTTCCTTTTTTACTGTATAATTCTAACATTCTAGTAGAATCATCTGTTGATTTTGCTGTACTGACAATTTTTAGATTTGATGATGTTTTACTCATTTGATTTAATTTCTTTTTTAATTCANATGANTTTGGTGTTTTTTTGAAATCATGCCATGAAACNAGTAATTTTGTTTTGGTTGATTTTAGATATTTTCTTAATGANGGATTTTTTTCTAATGTATTGAATTCAATATCTAACAAAAATGGAGAATATTCTGCAATTAATTTTAAAATTGNAATTCTTTCTTTTTCANTNCCTGGAAATTTTCCTCCCTCTGTTTTTGGTCTTAGTGTACAAACAATTCTGTTGAGATCTTTTTTAATAATTTCTAACGCAATCGGTANTTNTTCNATTTTTAAAAAATCTAATCTGACTTCTACATAATCTGATTTTTTTAATGCAAGTTTTAATNTCTGNTTTATTTTCTGTGGTGTTTTTTCTGCAACTGAGACACAAGTTTTGTANTTCATCTTATTTTTCTAAAATATATTCGTCTGAAACTTCCATACCNAAGTGTCTCCCTGTGGCAGGTTTTGAATGAACCATAACGGAATCNCCTTTCTTTAGGTGAGTTACTGAAACTAGTTGTCCATTTGTCTTAACAAAACGAATGGTTTCTGCATCTTGCGCAATAATTCCNCCTANTTCTCCNCCTGAAGATGCTTTAATCATCAACATTGGCCTTCTTTCAATTTTTGCTCTTCCTACTGTTGCTCTTCTTGCTTTACCTTTAGAATTAAGAATTAATACTTCTGAACCTGTNTCTACTTCTGATANATAATTGGTAGTTCCATCTGGTGAAAGTGTATAACAGTGAACTGCACCTGCATTAACTCTAAATGGNCTTGGNGATGTAAATGATGAACCCACTGATTCATTATGCACTAAAAACAAAAAGTTTGATCTACTTCCAATTAACATTCCTTCTCCTTTATGAAGAATTGATGCTGTATCTACACAAACTCGTTCCCCATCNCCTACTTCTTTAATCTCAATAATTTTTGCAGANTTCATNTCAAAATTTCTGGTTCCTAGGTANACCATTGCCTCNCTTACTTCATTAATTGATGATGTACTGAAAATTACTCCATCTACNCCNACTTCTAAAATTGAAAACATTTTTCTCACTTCTTCTGGTGTTNTTGCGATTGCAAAAATTTTAGTATGTATTTTATGAAGTTTGGCAATAATGTTTTCCAATGGNATAATTTTCCAGTCTTTGACTTCTACAACTACAAAATCCAATCCTTTCTTTGCAATACTTAGTACATTATCTATATCAGAATTTGATAATACTTCAAACTTTTTTCCAATTTTTTTACCCTTTGGTTTTACACTTGTTTCTTTTTCAAGAACTACATAATTTGCAGAGTTTGATGGAAACACTGTTTGTAATTTTGTTTTTTTCTTACCTANTTTTTTTGGATCTAAATANACTATCTTTATNCCCTCTTCTTCTAATTGTGGGAGAAACTTTGCTAATTGTGCCTGAGANCCTTTAGGGGAAATNATTAATTCTCTAGTTTTACTCAATTCTTTTCATTGCTTCCTTTGCTGTACCTTTTCTAAAAATAATTTCAGCTAGTGCTGCTACCATTTTTTCGGGTGCTTTATGGGCAAAGATATTTCTACCATATGTCACACCTTTTGCTCCTGCAGTCATCGCATCTTCTGTCATTTGAAGAATATCTAAATCTGTTTTTGNTTTTGGTCCNCCTGCAATAACAATTGGAACTGGTGTGCTCTTTACAATTTTTGCAAATGAATCTATGTCTCCTGTGTATAATGTCTTNACAATATCTGCTCCACATTCAGCTCCTATTCTTGCAACATGTGCAACAATTTCAGGATCATGTGGATCTTTAATGTTCTCTCCTCTTGGATACATCATTGCTAAAAGTGGCATTCCCCATTTGTGGCATTGGTCTGCNGTCATTCCNAGTTGTTCTAACATTTCAGGTTCTTCNTTTCCTCCAATATTGATGTGNAATGAAACNCCATCTGCNCCTAATGCAACTGCTTCTTTGACAGTACCTGTNAACATTTTACGATTNGGAGATAATGAAAGACTTGTACTACTTGAAAAATGAACTAAAATTCCAACTCTTGATGGTTTTGGCATTGTTTTGATAATTCCTTTATTAATTATGACACTTGTCAATCCATGATTTTCACATTTGTAAATAATNTTTGCAGGATTTTCAAGTCCTTCGATAGGTCCGTTTGAAATACCATGATCCATTGGAATACAAAGCATTCTTCCTTTTTTGAGAATTCTATTTAATCTGATTTGATTACCTGATACCATGAATTGATTCTTTTTTATCCCTACTTAAAAATAACGTGAACAATTAAACANTGATTTTTTGANTNCAAGCACAAATTACTACTTTTNACAATTCTTTTTTGTATTTTTCCCTATCAAGAATTAAATAGAAATCCNAAAGGATGGAAAACAATTGAGTCAGACAACTGAACAACTACAAAAAAGTGATATTAAAGATATTTTAGAAAATTCTCTAAATGGNCAAAGACCTGGACCTGAAGATTGTTTACGTCTTTTAGAGTCNGATNATGTCCATTTGATGGGNCTTGTTTCTGGTCATCTAACCCGTAAACAATTTGGAAAAAAGGCTTCTTTTGTAAATAANATCATTTTGAATTANACAAATGTNTGTATTACTGACTGCAAATTTTGTGCATTTTATAGATCTCCTGGNGCTGAAGATGCTTACACATTATCTCTTGATCAAATTGAATCTAGAGTAAAGNCTGCATCTGAAATGTTCAATATTNNACAGGTCCTAATTCAAGGTGGTCACAACCCAAATTTGAAAATAGAATACTATGAAGATGCATTCAAAATGATTCGTGAAAAATTNCCAAAAATTGGNGTTCATGGATTNTCNACATCTGAAATAGATATGATTGCAAAAGTTGAGAAATCCTCTACTAGAGAAATTTTGGGAAGACTCAAAGATGCAGGTTTACAATCAATGCCTGGAGCTGGAGCTGAAATTCTAGTTGATTCTGTGAAAGATGTAATCAGTCCAAAGAAAATTTCAAGTGATGATTGGATTAGAATTATGGATGAAGCACATGCCCTCGGAATTCCATCTTCTGCAACTATGATGTATGGTCATGTAGAAAACAAAAATGATATTATTGAACATTTTTTCAAACTTGTAAAACTTCAAGAAAAAACTAAAGGCTTCATGGCATTTATTCCATGGAATTTTGAACCAAATAATACATTGATGAAAGAAGAAGGGATTGTTGAAATTGGTACAGGTGGAATTCAACTTTTGAAAATGATTGCAATTTCTAGACTTGTATTTGATGGACTTATTCCACACATTCAATCTTCATGGCTAACAAATGGTATCGGTATGGCTCAACTTGCTTTACAATACGGTGCTGATGATTTTGGTGGTACTTTGATTGGTGAGGAAGTAGTTTCATGCACTGGTGCTCGNTCTACTGAATTAACTGATACAAAAATTATCAATGCAATTAATCAAATTGGTTATTCTGNAGAAGAACGAGATAATTTCTATAATCCAATNACTTGATCATAGACCATATTGGGACCATTTGGAATCNACTAGATTTTTTGTTTTTTCATCAACTTTAACCTGCTGTTGAATTTCTCGTTCATANCCNTCTTCTTTTGTTTTCTGAGTTGCATCAATTCCCATTTTAGATCCTAAATTTACCAANGGTGATGCAGGATCTAAAGTATCTGTAGGTGTATTATTNATTATTGTTNTATCTCGTGCAGCATCTGCTCTAGTTGTAATTGCCCAAATGACATCATTGATGTCATGAACATTGATGTCNTCATCAACTACCACGAACATCTTTGTAAGNGAAAGTTGTCCCATTCCCCATAATCCCATCATTACTTTTTTTGCTTGACCTGGATATCTTTTTTTAATTGAGATAATTGCAAATCCTTGGAACCATCCTGCTGCTGGCATACTAAAGTCTANTACTTCTGGATGAAACATTTGGATAAGTGGTAAAAATGAACGNTCAATCACTTTTCCAATATATGCATCCTCAAGAATTGGTTTTCCTACNACNGTTGTAATGTATANTGGATTCTTTCTTCTCATTATTCCAGTTAATGTGAATGTTGGGTATGGTTCAACTGGTGTATAATATCCTGTATGATCTCCAAATGGTCCTTCATCTCTAATGTCTGAAGGATCCACATATCCTTCTAAAACAATTTCCGCATTTGCTGGAACCTCTAAATCAATTGTTTTNCATTCTACCATNTTGATTCCTTCTTTTCTTGTAATTCCTGAAAAGAGATACTTGTCTAATCCTTCAGGAACTGGTGCAATTGATGAAAATATTGTTGAAGGTTCCCCTCCGATAATTATTGCNGTTGGNATTTTCTCTCCTTTTTCTTTAGAAATTTCGCTATGATGTGCACCACGTTTATGTTTCTGCCAATGCATTAGNGCATGAGTTTTATCAATAATTTGAATTCTATAAACTCCTAAATTCCTTACNCCTGTCTCTGGATGTTTTGTTGCAACTAANCCTANTGTGATAAATCNACCNGCATCATTTGGCCATGATTTCAGAATTGGNAAATCATCAAAAGATGCATCACTTGATGTGATTTCAGTTACTGGNCCNTTGATCTCTCTTTTTGGGAATGATGCTGTCATCTTTGAAAGTTCTGGTAATTTTTTAATTTTATTTATTAANCCTGANGGTACNTCCATCTTGGTCATATCTGTAATNCGTTTNCCAATCTCTGTAAAGTCCGTCATCTCTAGTCCTATCTCTAATCTTTTCATAGANCCAAATGCATTTCCTAAAACTGGCATATCAAATCCTTTAACATTTTCAAAAAGAATTGCAGGACCGTTGGAATACATTTCTCTTCTCATNATTTCTGCAATTTCTAANTCNGAATCNACTTCTNTTGTAACTCTTTTTAACTCCCCTNTTTTTTCAAGTTCTGCNATGAACTCTTGAATATCCTCAATTGGCACATTTTTTCTGATGTCNATTCAAGTATAAGCTTAACTAGATTTCNATGAAAATNAAATTNATTTTTTAAATAATTACTAACTACATTGGTGGTAATTCTGTTTTTTTATCATGACCNCCAGAGCCNAATTTACAGTAAAAACATAATTCTGATTCCATGTATTTTAGTTGTTNAACCTGAATTGCTCCAAGTTTTAATGCAATCTTTGTGAGGATTTTATATTTTAGTGGCATTGCTGGAATNACTTCATCCATGTATACNCTATAATGATCTGGACAAAACTTGAGTGTNACTTTAGATGGTTCTTTCCCTTTTTCATTAACTTGTTTTGTAAAATTGATTTGCTCTCGGATGTATTCATGTTTTGGACAAGGNCAATCTTTTCCTCCNGGATGTTTGTATGCTGGAGTATTTTTCCAATCAAATTCAGNATATTCTTTTTCAAAGTCATCCATTGTATCCATTATAGAACTAATACCTATAAAACTTGATCAAACCATTTGTGAGAACCAAACCAAATGTACATAAACCCCAATTTATNCATCCAAATTAATGGCANCTGCTAAAAAGCAAACAAAAAAAGATCTTGAAATCAAGATTGCCGAATTAGAANCAAAGTTAAACAAACTNTCTACTCAGCTANNNACAAAANCAGCTGAGACAAAACCTGCTGAAACTGCAAAACCAAAANCAACCTTNCCANAAGGCNTNGANGNAAAACCAGNAGAAGCNCCAAAACCAGCTGAGACAAAACNTGCNGAANCTGCAAAACCNNAACCAACNNTGCNANNAGNTATNGAGNCAAANNCANACATGAATGCACCAANNCCAGCTGANNCTNCANCANNAC
>PBZV01000003.1 GCA_002730325.1 Nitrososphaerota archaeon | reverse complement strand
GCAGTTGGTAATTCTGCAGATAATACATCAACAGCCGCTCCATTTGTTTCAACTCAAATTTCGGAACAAAAATCATTAGAAGAAAAAACTGAAACTGCTTCATTACAAGACAGACAAGCAGAAGCAGNAGCAGCAGCAGAAGCAGCAGCNNACATGGCAGCAGCAGAAGCAGCAGCAGAAGCAGCAGCNGAAGCAGCAGCNGNANAAGCAGCAGCNGAAGCAGCAGCAGCACCAAAAACAGTTGTTGTNGANATTCCAGTTGGAACAGCAGTTCCAGGATGTGAAACAACAGACGAATGTTTCACACCAGCATCGATTTCAATCAATGCAGGTGACACTGTTGAATGGGCAAATGTAGATACTGCAGCACACACAGTAACTGGTGGAAGTCCAGCAGATGGTCCGTCTGGAGTATTTGACAGNAGNNTACTAATGGGAAGCGGAAATTATTCATTCACCTTTGATGANGCNGGAAGTTATGATTACTTCTGTATGGTTCATCCNTGGATGGTTGGAAGNGTTAGTGTAAACTAACCAAAACTTTTCTTTTTCTATTTTATTTTATTTTTCCTAATTGTTCGATTATANGCNACACCAAATCTATGAGTTTCNTCTCGGNCATGTTGTAAAATCTTTAATGANGNTTTTTCTTTAGGGATGAGTATAGGGTTTTTACTTTTTAAAANATAGACTTCTTCATTTTCTTTTGCCAAAGAAATACAAGGTAATTTCAAACCAAGNGATTGTAAGGATTTGTGAGCAGCATTAAGTTGTCCTTTTCCTCCATCAATTACCACCAAGTCAGGTAACTCAGAATTTTCTTCTAACAATCNATAATATCGCCTTTTGATGATTTCACTNATCATTGCAAAATCATCTCGTCCAGTAACAGTTTTGATTTTAAATTTTCGNTAACCGGATTTGTTTGGAATNCCACCAACAAATTGAGCCATAGANCCTACAGCAAACTCTTCACCATGATTTGAGATNTCAAAACATTCAATGACATTAGGGATTACAGNTAGATGTAAAATTTCTTTTAGTTCAACTANTCCAGGATCACCACCCTTTTGACGAATNAAAGAGATATTTTTTAAAATTAATTTAAGAATNTCTTTTTTCTTTCCTTTGNTNGGNGCAATAAGTTGNACAGAAAATCCTGCTTGTTCAGATAGTAAAGACTCNAGTAATTTTTCATTTTCAGGCAATTCACTTACAATAATTTGTTTAGGAATTTTATGTGTTGAATAGTATTGATAGAGAAAATTTGAAAATGAGTTATCACCNACGAGATCAAAAAAGAATTTGTCACTATCTCTAATCACACCATTAATCATTCTAAAATTCATCACAACTGCAGTCTGTTCTTCAATATCAATTCCAAAATATTCNTCATCAGAATTTTCAACATANTCCATTTTTTGTTTTGTTTGAAGACTTCCTAACCTAATCAAAGTATCACGAATNTCTTTTGCACGCTCAAATTGTTCTAATTTTGCTGCCTGATGCATTTCTTCTTCTAATTTTTTTGTGAAAATTTTAGTTTGNTTTTTTCCTTTTAGAACTTGTTCTAAAGAATCAACATGTTTNGAATATCTCTCTTGAGCNTCTTTGAATTCACATGGACCTTCACANTTTCCTAAATGNTATTCCAAACANACTTTTTTNGGNAATGTTTTACAGATTCTTATTTGAAATGACTTTCTCAATGTACCAATTGTNAGTAATTTTGAACTACCTTGAGTAAAAGGACCAAAAGTTTTTCCTTTTCCCAAAAATTTTCCATCNCTAGTTCTTCTAGATACAAGTAATCNAGGGTATTTTTCATCAGAGATTCGAAGATATGTNTATCTCTGTTGATCTTTTAATTCAATGTTAAATCTAGGNCGGTATTTTTTTATCATGTTNGATTCTAAAAGAAANGCTTCACTTTCATTATCAGTTAAAATGAATTCAATTTCTGAAATATTTTCTACNAGTTTTTGAGTTTTATAATTTTGATTTTTATTAAAATAAGTACGAACTCTGTTTTTTAGATTTTTTGCTTTGCCGATATAGATTATTTTTCTATCAGAATCTTTCATCAAATAGATTCCAGGATCTGTAGGAATTGAAATTGTAGAAATATCAAAAGTCATTTTTTCAATAATTTTTTCAAATATTTTCCAGTGTAACTTCCAGGAGCTTTTGCAATATCTTTAGGAGTTCCAAAGGATACAACTGTGCCTCCTTCATCTCCTCCCTCAGGTCCAAGATCAATTAGCCAATCAGAATTTTTGATAACATCCATGTTATGCTCAATTACTACAACAGTATTTCCTAAATTTACTAATCTGTTCAATACATCTAACAATTTTTGTACATCTGCAAAATGTAATCCAGTGGTAGGCTCATCTAAAATGTAAAGAGTCTTNCCAGTTCCTCTTTTNGATAATTCAGANGCAAGTTTCACTCTTTGAGCCTCACCACCAGAAAGAGTTGTAGANGATTGTCCTAGTTTTATGTAACCTAAACCAACATCATAGATTGTTTGNAATTTTCGTTTAATNGAAGGAATATTTTCAAAGAAATTTAATGCCTCATAAACGGTCATANCTAAAATATCAGAAATATTTTTTCCNTTATACAATACAGATAAAGTTTCAGAGTTGTATCTTTTTCCTTTACATTCATCACATTTNACATAAACATCAGACAAAAATTGCATTTCAATTTGTTTAACTCCATCACCATCACATGCAAAACATCTACCATGAGCTACATTAAATGAAAATTGTCCCGGAGCATATCCTCGCTCTTTTGAGAGTTCAGTNTTTGCATACAATTCNCTNATAGGAGTAAATGCACCAATGTANGTTGCAGGGTTTGAACGTGGNGTTCTTCCAATTGGAGATTGATCTATGGCAATTACTTTATCTATATTNTCCAAACCTACAATTTNTTTATGATTTCCAGGNCGNACATTTGATTTGTAAAAATGACTNTCTAAAGATTTGAGTAAAATATCATTAATCAAAGTAGATTTACCAGAACCAGAAACACCAGTAACTGAAACAAAAAGTCCCAAAGGNATTTCAACATTAATATTTTTAAGATTATTTTCAGATGCATTTTGAATTATCAATGAACCTGAACGATTACGAATTTTATCTTNCAAAGTNATTAGAGAATTGTCTTTAAGATAATTTCCAGTAATTGATTTNTGGCNATTAAGAATTTTATCTATTGTACCTTCAAAAACAACATTNCCTCCATGAATTCCAGCACCAGGACCTAAATCTATGATCCAATCCGAATTTCGGATAACTTCTTCGTCATGCTCTACAACAATGACAGTATTNCCNAAATTTCGTAGCTTATTTAGCGTTTTAATGAGTCTAGCATTATCTCGTTGATGAAGNCCAATTGTAGGTTCATCAAGTACATACAAAACACCAGTTAGATTAGAACCAATCTGAGTTGCNAATCTAATTCGTTGAGATTCACCACCAGAAAGAGTAGAACTTAATCTATTCANAGTGAGATAATTTAATCCAACATTAATTAAAAATTCAAGACGTTCTTTAATTTCCTTTAAAACATCTCTTGCAATGTATTGTTCATTTTCAGTTAACTTTAAAGTNGAAAAAAAATCATAACAATGATCAATTGAAAGATCACATACATCCATTATTCCTTTGTTATTGATTTTAACTGCAAGTGATTCAGGTCTTAGTTTTTTGCCATCACAGACATTACAAGGAGTATCCCTCATGAATTGTTTTAACCATTCACGTTTTGATTCAGAATCNGTCTCCATGAAAACACGTTGCAAATTTACAAGGACACCTTCAAAAGCATTAGTGTATTGCCAAGAAGAATCACCAGATTTTGAACGATAATTAAAATCAATTAAATCATCAGTGCCGTGTAAAATTATTTGNAGATATTTTTGAGGTATNTNATTAATNGGAGTCATTAAATCAAATCCAAATTTTTTNCCNACAGCTCTTAATGCTTGTCTCCTAAANGAAGANAACCTACCACTCCAAGGAACAATTGCACCATCTAAGATAGATTTTGTTTTATCAGGAATTACNAAATCAGAATCAAACTCCATTTTTACACCAAGACCATTACAAGTTTTACATAATCCAAATGGNGAGTTNAATGAAAAATTTCTAGGTTCTAATTCACCTACAGTTAATCCACAGTAAGGNCATGCATTATTTTGAGAAAATATTTTTTCTGATTTTTCAGATGAAATCATNACATCTCCTTTTGATGCTTTTATTGCAGTTTGAATTGCCTCAAATAATCTAGATCTNTCAGACTTTTCAGTAGTTATTCTATCAACTACAATCTCGATATTATGCCATTTTTGNCTATCAAGNGGNGGAATCTCCNCATCNAGGCTCAAAATTTCATTATTCAAACGTATTCTNGAATAACCNTCCTTTTTGATTTGTTCAAATAATTTTTCATATGTTCCTTTTTTTCTCTGAATGATNGGAGANAAAATNAGTATCTTNTCTCCAGAAAAATCTTTCAAAANGGAATCACATATTCTTTCAATTGATTGAGTGGAGATTTTTCTTTTACAGTTTGTNCAATAAGGAATACCAATTCGTGCAAAAAGCAATCTGATATAATCATAAATTTCAGTTGTAGTACCTACAGTAGAACGTGGNTTTTTGCTTGTAGTTTTTTGTTGAATTGATATTGCAGGNGANAAACCATCAATTGAATCAACNTCTGGTTTATCCATCATTTCTAAAAATTGNCGAGCATATGCAGAAAGAGATTCAACATATCGTCTTTGACCTTCAGCATAAATGGTATCAAAAGCTAAAGTAGATTTTCCAGAACCNGATAAACCACTAATAACTATTAATTTATTTTTTGGAATNTCAATATCTATATTTTTTAAATTGTGATGACGNGCACCACGAATTTTTAATTTACTTTCTTTCATTTTTTAGTTCAATCTCCTTTTCTAATCTTTTTATCCTATCTCTACATTCAATTGCACGTTCAAAATCTANATCTTCAGAATATTTTTTCATTTGTGCTTCTAAATCAATAATATCAGTAGCAACATCATGAGNTGATTTTAATTTTGAATCATCNAGNGTCGTTACTNGTTCAGGAACTAATTTGATAATTGTTTTTGGAGTGATGTTATGTTCTTTGTTGTATTGTGTTTGTTTTTCTCTCCTACGTTTTGTTTCATTCATTGCATTTTTCATTGATTCAGTAGTATTATCAGCATACATTATCACAGTTCCATTTTCATTTCTTGCTGCACGTCCACAGGTTTGAATCAAACTAGTAAAATTTCTCAAAAAGCCTTCCTTATCTGCATCTAAAATTGCAACTAATGAAACCTCNGGAATATCCANTCCCTCCCTCAATAGATTNATTCCAACCAAAACATCAAATTCTCCTAATCGTAATTGTCTGATCAGTTCAGTTCTTTGCAATCCTTCAATTTCTGAATGCATGTATCGTACTTTGACTTGTTTTTTTGAAAGATATTCAGCTAAATCTTCAGCCATCCTTTTGGTCAAAGTTGTAACCAAAACACGCTCAGATTGTTCTACTCTNTTACCAATTTCTTGGATNAAGTCATCCATTTGGTTTTTTGTAGGNCTGATCTCAACTAGAGGGTCCAATAAGCCAGTAGGTCTNACTANTTGTTCGGCAATTTTTGANGATATTTTTTTCTCATAGTCTCTAGGAGTAGCAGAAACAAATATTGTATTTTGAATGTATTTTTCAAATTCTTCAAATTTNAACGGACGNTTATCAAATGCACTTGGCAATCTGAATCCATAAGTAATTAGTTGATTTTTTCTCGAATAATCACCTTTGTACATTCCATGNAATTGAGGNAAGGTTACATGAGATTCATCAATTACCAAGAGATANTCATCTCCAAAAAAATCCATTAAACAAAATGCTTTTTCACCTGNTTTTCGCCCATCAAAATGTCTNGAGTAGTTCTCAATACCAGAACAATAACCCAACTCTTCAATCATTTCCAAATCATATTTTGTTCTCATTTCAAGTCTCTGTTTTTCTAATTCATTTAATTCAGGTAGACGTTTTTGTAATTCNTCATTAATAGAATTAATTGCATTTTTTCGTACATCNTTTGCAATAAGATAATGTTTTGCAGGAAATATTTTCATTTGAACAGTTTTCTTTTTTTCTTTTAAGGAGACNTGATCAAGAATACTAATTTTTTCTACNTCATCACCAAACATAGAAATTCGAACTAAATCTTCAGAATATGCAGGAGTNATATCAATAGTATCGCCCTTTACTCTGAAATTTCCAGGNGCAACTTCAGTATCATTTCGTTCATATCTTGCATCAATTAATTGTCTAATGATTTCACTNCGTTTGATTTCATCACCTTNNTTAATTGTAATTGCTAAATCTTCCCAATCCTTNGGATTACCAAGAGAGTAAATACATGAAACAGTAGATACAATGATTGTAGGTTCACCTGACAATAGCATTGCAGTTGCTTCCAATCTTAATTTTTCAATTTTTTCGTTAATTTGAGTGTCTTTTTCGATATAAGTATCAGTTTGGGGAAGATAACTTTCAGGTTGATAATAATCATAGTATGAAACAAAATATCCCACATTGTTGTTTGGAAAAAATTGTTTTAGTTCAGAATACAATTGTGCTGCCAAGGTTTTGTTATGAGAAATTACAAGTGTGTTTTTCCCAGTTCTTGCAATAACATTTGCGACAGAAAATGTTTTCCCACTCCCAGTAACGCCCAATAATGTCTGAACAGAGCCTTTCTCTACACCTTTTACCAATTCATCAATAGCCTGAGGTTGATCTCCTGTAGGGACATACTCAGATATTAATTCGAATTTAGTGATTTGTTCCAACATGTACAATCCCGAAAAACTGAATTTAAAGTAATGGTGATACTAAACTAAGATTACCAAATAGGTTCATCAATCATCTTTAAACTATCATCAATTATTTCAAATCCCATAATTTTCAAAGTGGCCATTGCAGTATTAGAATTTTTTTCAAGGATTTTTTGAGCTAAGATTGTTCGAGAATCTGAATTCATGTGTTGGCCAATCTTATATTTCCCTTTTATCGATTCAGGAATAATTTTGATTACTGCAACCTCGTCTAAGACCAGGTCATTATTTTGGATAGGATCATAATGTCCTTCGGGCTGGTATTTTTTCATCATCGCATTTAGCCCCAAAGCTTTTTCCTCATCATCATCTACAAAAACAGATTTTCCTTTTATTACCACACTGATGTAAAGAGTATCTGCTTGTGATGCATTTGTAGGATGTGAAAAATATGAGGGTAAAAATTCTAATTCACGATCAACTTCAAAACCAACTTTTGGGTTTCTTTTAATATTTTCTAGTTTCTCGCCTCTAGGGTAAGAATGCATATAGATTGCATTATCAACAAATACAAAATTCATAGGAATGATTTGAGGGTAATTATTCTCATCAATACTAGCAATCCGTCCAACATGTTCAAATTCTAAAAATTCTTTAATCTTTTCAAAAGATTTAATCTCTAATTTCCCTAATAATTTCAAAGCAAGATGACTCAACTGTTTAATCTAATAAACGTAAATGTAACAACTCATTTCAAGAATTATGCGAGATCCATATCTGGATGAATTAAGAGATGAATTTGATAAATATTCAAATCAATTAAAAAAATTAAAAAAGAAACTTCTAAAAACTAATTCTTCAGAAGAGCAAGCAAAAATCATCAAGCAACTTGACTCAATTGCAAATAAAATGGAAAATAATCAAAAGCAATCAGTGAAAGTAACAAAATCAAGAATCAAAGAAAGAAAACAAAAATCAAAGAAATAAACTAAAGATCTTCATCTAATTCTTTTGCCATTGCTTTGATTTCCAGAATTTTACATTCAAGTTCTGTACACTCGTTTTTTAATTCAGAGTCCATTAAACAGTATTACAAAAATAATCAAAAAGGCACTACATTCAAAAATTTGACTTGTCTCATCCAAACTTTTCATAAATGAAAATTGCTAAATTTGAGAGGAATTTCATGAATTTATGGATGAAAGAGATGAAGAGTTTGATGATGCAACAGATCAAGTGTTGAAAGTTCTTGAAGAATGGGGTTCAGGGTCAAGATTCATCTGGTTTAGAGAGTTACATAGAATTACAGATATCGATAAAGGGTTATTGCGAAATATTCTCAATGAACTAAAAAAATCAAAAGAAGTTAAAGACATGCATGGGACAAATAATAGAATATTTTTTTGTCTTAAAAAATACTACATCAAATGCAGAGATGTGGAATTTAGATTCAAAGGAAAACAAATTATGCTAAGAGATGGAAGCAAAACAAAAATTATTCAAGGTTCAACAAATGCCACAGAACGTACTAGAAAAAGATTAGAAAAGCAAAAAAACAAACGTCGGGCTAAATCATTTTCAAAAACAAAAAGTAAAAGACCGCATAAATCATAATGATGATTCAGATTGCCTTCTTGCAAAATTAGATTCTGCACGTTTGAGTTTTGTAGATTCTGCAACATCCTCAGTCATATCATATAGTTGATGAAGTTCTAAATCAGGAATCAGAGTATCTTCTTTTTCATCTTCTAAATCAAGTTCTATATTTGCCAAAATTTCTACATTTTCTTCTAAAATATCAAGACATTTTTTTACTGACTCAGGTAGATCTTCATCCATCAAACAACATTAGGAATTAGTATAGTAAATGATTTACGGTAATATTGTAGAATTATGCACTTTGTTGTTTTGCTTTTTCTCTTAATGCAGGCATTACATGACTTGCAAATTTATCAATAGAACCAAAGTAGTTTTTACCCCAGAATCTAATTACAAAGTGATTAACACCAGCATCCATGAATCTTTCAAACGTTGGAATAATATCTTCAGGAGTACCAACTGCTGTAGATGAACGTGCAATTTTATCAGGAATTTTTGTTGCAGCTTCTCTCATTTTGACAATCCAACTTTGATCAGACATAGAATATTCTGTAAAGTATTTGACAAAATCAAATCCTTCTATTTCTTTTAATCCATGTACACGTAATACTTCAGGCTTGAACAAACTAACCTTTACGGCCTCTTTCATTTTTGCCCATGAGGATTCTGCATCTTCAGAAAAGTATACATCGATATCTAAAGCATATTGGAAATTATCTTTATCTTCTTGAGTTCTATTGTTTTCATTCATTGATTTTTTGATTTGTGCAGCATGATCTTCAAATAATTCTGGAGTATAACCAATAGGCAACCAACCATCGCCTAATTTTCCAGTCATTGCAAGTGTTCTTTTTCCACCTGCTGCCATGTAAGTTGGAGGATGAGGTTTTCTAATTGGAGGGGCTTGCAAACATGCACCTTCAAGTTTGTAATATTTTCCCTCATAATTTACAGTATTGTCAGGAGTTGATTCATACAATTTATGAATAGTTTCAATTTGTTCTTCCCATTTTGATACAGGTTTTTCAAACGGAATGCAGAATTCTTTAAGATTTTGTGCCTCACCCGCACCAATTCCAAGTATTGCTCTTCCTTTTGAAACTCTATCAAGAGAAATAGCAGCCAGTGCGATATTAGATGGATGTCGCCTGATTGCATCAGTAACACAAGTTCCCAGTTCGACATTGCTTGTAACTGCAGCAATTGCAGATAGCATAACCCAAGGATCTAAAACAATGGCATTCTTCCATTGTGGAACATTTGTGTGATCCATATAGAAAATTGAATCATAACCTGTTTTATCAGCAAGAATACATGCTGTCAAAATTTGATCTTCAGTATAACCAGCTCTTGCTACATTTAGTCCATTTTGAATACCAAATTTCAATGTATTTTCAGTCAAGTGTACTTACACCGAAACATCAGCATAAATAAGTTTATCAAAATCACCGTACAACACAATTTTGTTAATACTGATTACGATTTTCGTAAGTTTAGTATTAAATAAAATAGAAAAAAAGTAAAAAATTATTGAATTTTTTTACAAATTACCTGCATTGATATCTTCAAGACATTTTACAACGTCATTTTTTGATATTGGTATTGGATTTGGGTCCAAATGTCCTTTATCAGTCATTACGACATCGGCAGCTTCTGAAACATCAGCTTTGAGTTCTAATTTGTCAAAGCCTAGTTTTTCCATTGCTTCTTTGAATCTATCATAAAAGATTGATTTGTTATGCTTGTGTGCAACGGTAGTACAAGAGGACAAAGAATATCCATGAGGTACACCTTCATTTGAGAACACATAGGACAATGCATGTCCTAGGGTTGTAGAGCAATTACCAAATCCCATTCCAGATAACATTGATCCATATGGATAATTTTCTGGTTTGTCATTCATTATTGCATCATAAAGAATCTCAAATGCTTGTTTACATAGAGTTCTAGTCAAGTCACTACCAAGTTTACTATCATAGCCTTCGGTAGCTTGAGCACATGCATCACAAACAGAATTTTTTAGGACTTGTTCTGGAGTACCATCCATGAAATAGGAATCCACTACAGCCATATCAGCCAAAAATCTGTCTTCACGTAACAATTTCTTTTTACCATCAAATTTTAGAACACAATAAGTTGTCATTTCAGCTCCAGTTCCAAAGGTAGTTGGAATTAAGATTTTTTCTTTTTTCATCTCAGGTGCAGCATATTTTACTACATCCATTGAACTTCCACCACCCAATCCGATTAGAACGGAAGGGTCTTTGTCTTTGAATTGTGAAATTACAGTATTGACATCATCAATTGATGGTTCAGGTTTTACTTGATCATACAACATGTAATCCTGAATTCCCATTTTTGCCAACCATTTATCCGATAGTGCAGGAGGAACGGTTGTTACAACTAGGGCATTTTTTGGATACTCTGTTTCACCAAGTGCATTTTCTCCAAAGTTGATAACTTTTGGAATGCGTACTGTGTGCATGAAATAAAAAAAATCATTGATGATTATATATCTTGCATTATTGGATAGAGTGTATGATTATTCAAAATTTTGATGAATTGGCAACAACTGACAAAAAAAAGCAATGTTTAGAAATTTTAGAGTCAGGATTAGAATTTGCAGATCCAAAAAACATTATTTCAAAATATGTAACACCTAATGAAATCAAAATAGGTAACAAAATCTTGAATATTAAAAATTATTCAAACATCTATTCTGTTGCGTTTGGAAAAGCAGCTGATTCAATGACAAGGGCACTTAATGCAATAATCCCCATCAAAAGTGGGATTATCGTAATCCCCAAAGGATCTAAGGCCAAAATTAAGGGTAAAAAATTTCAGATTTTTAATTCCAGACATCCAAAACCAGATCAAACAAGCGTAAAGGCTGCAAAAGAAGTAATGAAATTTGTTCAAAATAAAAGAAATGATGAATTAATTATTTTTCTTGTTTCAGGAGGCGGTTCATCATTACTTGCAATGCCAAACGAAATAACACTAGATGATAAAATCCATATGACAAATTTACTTCTAAAATCAGGGGCCACAATTCAAGAAACTAATTGTGTTAGAAAACATCTATCAAAAATCAAAGGAGGTAAACTAGTTGAAAATATCAAGTGTGATGGAATTAGTTTAGTATTGTCAGATGTTGAAGGTGACGATCTTTCCTCTATTGCATCAGGAACAACATACATCGATGATACAACATATGAAGATGCATTAGGTGTTTTAGAAAAATATAAGATCAAATGGAAAACACCAATTGAAGTATTACAAGTTTTAAAAAAAGGAGAAATAAATGAGAAAGAAATCATTTCAAAAAAAGCAAAAATTGAGAATTTTGTTATTGCAAATAATGAAGACTGTCTAAAACAAATGCAAAAAACAGCTGAAAAAATGGGATTTGAAGTTGTTGTGATTCAAGTTTTTGGAGATATTAAAAATGCAGTAACAAAAATTTTAGAAAATATTTCAGATAATCAAAAAACGTGTTTAATTTTTGGGGGAGAGACAACGGTACGGGTTTTAGGAAAAGGAATGGGAGGAAGAAATCAAGAGATAGTTTTGAGAATATTAAAAAATACACAAAAATTTAAAAAAATAGTCATTGCATCTATGGGGACAGATGGAATAGATGGGAATTCAGTTTTTGCAGGGGCAATAACAGAAAACATCAAAATAGATTTAGGGACAATGAAAGAATTTCTCAAAAATAGTGATTCAGGGAGATTTTTTCAGAAACAAAAAGCAAACATTGTAACTAATTTTACACATACAAATCTCATGGACATAGGAGTGATTTTGAGATAAATTCAATCAAATACCAATTAAAATTTCGGAAATTTTGCTAAATGGTAAAGATATGTTTTTTGAGGGGCATCAGATTTGATTGAATTCTCAAATAGTAAGATGCTTCTCTGCATGATCTTTTAATAGAATAAAGTGGTATTAAAGCCAGATATATCCATGTTAGAAAAACAATTCAACCCAGATGTATTATACAATAGAGTTGTCCACTTCTATATTGATAAAAAAGGATATTCAAAAGAGCAAGCAAATTCAATTGCACAATTAGTTGTGCAAAAAGAAGCTCAAAGAAGAATATGTAAAAATGAAAAATGTAAACACTTTACACATGATCATATCAGAAATTCTGAAACATGTCTAGTAGCAAATTGTGAATGTAGTGAATTTACAAAATAAGATCATCTAAAGAGTTTTCCAATAAGGGTTGAGCATCAAATCCAATTGTTTTCAAATGAGTTGCAAATTCATCTACAAATCCATGGATAGTGTAAACCTGTTCTGCACCAGATTGAATTACCATTTCAACTAATTCATTAAAATCACAATGATCACTCATAGGAATAGAATAATCAGTTCGTCTTCCAAAAGAAAATTTTGTAGATTGTGCCCATCCACTAAATCCTATAGTTACTGCACCATATTTTGTTTTCATCTCTTGAATGAATTTATTTTTGTTTGACACCATTGGTGCAACCATTACCCAAGGTTTTTTTGCAAGCAGTCCTTTTTTTTCAGCCTCAGAATGACCCATACCGTCTTTCAAAGAAACACCTAATTTTTGGTGAAGTGAATTCATCTCTTTTACAGAATCATGAAAATAGAGAGGACCCCAATGACCAAATAATTGAGTAATTGTTTGGGCTTTACCTAATTGATACCCCATTAGAATAATTGGAATACCTTTTCCATACAATCCAGAAATCAATTCATTAACTTGTTTTTGAATTTCTTCTAATTTAGGAAAAATAAACTCAGATAAACCAAATGTGGATTCAGTAATCAAAACTTTACATTTTGGGATTTTTGCACCTTGAAGAAAGCCTCGATTCCGAGTACAAATATCACCAGTATAAAAAATATCATCAAAAAGTAGGCCTTTAGAACCAAGAATATGTCCGCTATCAACTAAAGTAAAATCATCAAGGGATTCAACATGATTTTCCATCTTAAAACCTCGAAGATTAGCTATTTCGTTTGTTTCAATTGAAGATAGGATAGTACCTCCATTTTTTGAGGGTAAATGATCAGTATGTGCATGAGAAACAAAGTTTATCCCAGAAATATCGGAATTTTTAGGATCTAAGAAAACACGTTTTTTATTGACCTCACACAGGATTCCATTTTTTGTCATCCTTACTAAACTAGGCAATGAAAATGAAAATAATTAGAGATGATATAAATTCCAGTTTTGATTTAATATTGACTAGTTGCTAAATTTAGGAATTTTAATCTCAGGTCGGGGGAGCAACATGGAGTTTATTCTAAAATCAATTAAAAAAAAGAAAATTCCAATAAATCCAGCTATAGTTATTTCAAATAAACCAGATGCAAAGGGTCTCAAAATTGCAGAAAAATTGGGAGTAAATATCGAAATAATTGAAAATAAAGGATTCAAAAATAGATGGGAATATGATAAAAAAGTAATTTCCATTTTATCAAAATACGGGGTTACCCAAAAAAATGGACTTGTATGTCTCGCAGGGTTCATGCGTATTATCAGTCCAGAATTTGTAAAAAAATACAAAAATAGAATTATCAATATTCATCCAGCAATGTTGCCAGCATTTCCAGGATTAGATTCACAAAGACAGGCTTTAGAATATGGTGCAAAATATTCAGGATGTACAGTACATTTTGTAGATGCAGGAATGGATACAGGACCAGTAATAATTCAAGCAACAGTCAAAATCAAAGAAAATGATACAGAGGCAACATTATCAAAAAGAATTCTAAAAGAAGAACACAAAATTTATCCTAAAGCAGTAGAACTATTTGCAAGGAAAAAAATCAAGGTTTCTGGAAGAAAAACAATTATCAGTTAAGAATCAGGACCACCAAAAAAGTACAAGACTTTGAGTTCTTTTGTATTACTATGAAAAAAATGCTCTACATCTTTTGCAACAAAAAATAATTTATCTTTTGAAACAGGATAATCTTTATTTTTGATTTTCAAAAAACCGTTACCCGAAATTACATAGTATACTTCATCACTGGTGTGAGGTGTTTGGGTATCTTCTTCTCCAGGTTGTAAAACTAAAACACCTACAGCTAAACTATCTTTATTAATAAAAGTAGAAAAATAAGAACTGCTTTTTTTGATCTTCTCCAAATAAGTGGATAAATCAAAATCTAGTTTCAATTTATTCAGCAGCTACAGTGTAAGTTTTTCTTTGAGGAGGTCCACTCATAAAAGAATGTCCAGCAGGATGAAGTTTTTCATGTTCAGGACTGTTGTGCATTTTGATGAAAGTTTCTTTACTTTCATGCTCTACAACAATTCTATAGCTTCCATCAGCAGATTTTAAGAATTTTCTAGAAACAAATCCAGGAAAACTGGATAATGTCTTATTTGATTCTGAAAACCAACTTTTGAAATCATCTTCTGCACCGTCTTTGAGTTGAACGTCTGCTATCATTACAAACATACCATTTTTAAAAAAATCACCAATTAATTCCTTTTCTACGATATTCATCAGAGAATTTCAAGAATTAAATATCTAGAAATCAAAAATAGATTATGACTGGTGTAAAAATCGATGGAAAAGTTATTGCTCAATCAGTCAAAGATAGGGTAAAAAAGGCAGTAGAGGAATTAAAANCTCAAGGGATTAATCCGTGCCTGGCAACCGTATTAGTTGGAGATAATCCAGCNTCNGCCACATATGTGAAAAANAANCATAGAGCCTGTGAAGAGGTNGGAATAATTACAAAAGATCACAAACTGGATGCAGNAATAACACANATTCAACTTAATGAAANAATTGAAAATTTGAATAAAGATAATTCAGTACATGGNATTTTAGTTCAACTNCCACTACCAAANCAATTAGACGAATTTTCCACCACATCAAGAATATCACCATTAAAGGATGTAGATGGATTNACACCACATAATTCAGGATTNCTAACAATGAAAAAAGCAGCATTNGTTGCATGTACCCCATTAGGAATTATGGAGATGTTTGAGTTTCATGAAATNGATTTAGAAGGAAAAAANATCGTATTAATCAACAGGAGTAATCTGGTAGGAAAGCCACTATATCATTTGTTATTAGAAAAAAATTCAACTGTAATAACATGTCATTCAAAAACTAAAAACTTGATTGAACTTTGTCAATCAGCAGATATCATNATCACAGCAGTGGGNGATAGAAANAANTTCACANTAACATCAGACATGATAAAAAATGATGCAGTCATTATNGATGTTGCAATATCAAGATTTCATGACAAGTTNGTAGGAGATTCAGATTTTGAAGANATTATANAAAAAGCATCATTTGCAACACCNGTACCAGGAGGAGTGGGACCAATGACAGTTGCAATGCTATTAAAAAATACAATAACTGCAGCATCTCTGAGTAATCAAATTGGAAAACAGTGAAAAAAAGAAATCACTTAGAAANAATCTTTTAGAAAAAAGAGACAANACATCANATGATATGTTAAAAATCGCNAGTNACAAAATNCAAAAAAAAATAAATAAAATTTTNGCTTTNAANAATGCTAAAAAAATNGGAGTATACTATCCNATTGGAAGTGAAATTTTAACTCAAGATATTATTCAAGAATTGNTAAGTAAAGGAAAACAAGTATTTTTGCCAAAAGTAATTGAAGGNNGTTTAGAATTTAGAAAAATAACAGATTTTTCAAGCCTAGAAACAGGNAGTTTTGACATTATGGAGCCAAATGAAACATGNCCCATTGACAATAANCTAGACGTACTTTTAGTTCCAACTGTAGGAATATCTCAAACAGGAGTTAGACTAGGATANGGTCACGGATTCTATGACAGNTTTTTAGCAGAACATAAAACAATTACAATTTCATTGACTTTAGAAAANCAAATTCTAAANAANATTCCAAAATCAGATCATGATGTATTGATNGATTGGATAGTTACTGAAGATAAAATGAGTAAGATTCAGAAATANGTTAGNCCTTTTTTCCCAATATCAGTTCTACAGAATTTNCTAGACCATGAAATTTTATCTACTGCATCATATGCATTTCTAATAGCAGATTCCAAAGTATCACCNAGNGCAGTAACTCCTAAAACACGACCNCCNTTTGATAGGATTTNTCCATTTAATTTTTTNGTACCAGCATGNAAAACAAANGATTCTTCAGAAAGTAAATCAAATCCAGAAATTANTTCNTCTTTTAGATANGATTCAGGATATCCTTTAGATGCCAAAACAACACATACTGCATATTTTTCATTCCATGAAATTGGAGGCATTGAAGANAGNTGNCCATCAGCACTTGCAACAAAATAATCATACAAATCAAAATTCATTCGCATTGTAATTGGNTGACATTCAGGATCACCCATNCTAACATTATATTCTAAAACATATGGTTCTCCATCTCTAAGCATTATTCCAGCATACAAAAATCCCTTAATTGGAATTCCTTCATTTTTCATGGATTGAATTGTTTTATCAATAACTTTTTCCTGNATTTTTTTTGCNAACANATCATNNATAATTGGAGTTGGAGANTANGCACCCATNCCNCCNGTGTTAGGACCTTTNTCNTCNTCAAAAATTCTTTTATGATCTTGGCTTGATGCCATAGGAATTGCAACTTCNCCGTCAGATAATGCAATGAAAGATGCTTCAATTCCGTCAATTCTCTCTTCAATAATTATTCGATTACCAGCATCACCAAATGTTTTTTTTACCAAAATTGTTTGAATTGCAGATAATGCCTCTTCATTGTTATTACAAACAATTACACCCTTACCTGCAGCAAGTCCATCAGCTTTTACTACNACATTGTAATCAAGTGATTTTACNTAATCTTGTGCTTTTTGAGNATCATCAAAAATTTCAAATCTTGCCGTAGGNATATNATTTCTNTTCATGAAATTNTTTGCCCAAATCTTACTTGATTCAAGTTGTGCNGCTAATTTAGAAGGACCAAAAATGGGGAGGTTTTTTTGAATAAATTTATCAACAATTCCTTCAGATAAAGGAACCTCAGGCCCAACTACAGTAAAACAATTATTTTTTTGAGCAAAATCAGCTAATCCATCCAAATCATCNACATCTATAGAGANATTATTTTCAGTTCCACCATTTCCAGGAGCAGTAAAAACAGTTTCAACTTTACTGCTTTGAGAGAGTTTCCAAGATAATGCGTGTTCTCGACCGCCAGAACCAACTACTAGAACATTTACCAACAAAAAATATCCTTTGNCCAATTATATATTCCAAGTCTCATAAAATCAATTTAGCTTTATAATGCCACACACATATCAAAATNNAGATGGANNTATCCACAAAATTTGATGCAAAAGCCATAGAATCTCAANTCAAAGAATACATCAAATCAATTGATTTAGAAAAACAAATTTTTGCATCTGATAAACCAGAAAAAATAAGATTTATCGAGGGTCCACCTACTATGAATGGAATTCCACATGCAGGNCATCTAAGAGGAAGNGTCATCAAAGATTTATGGTATAGATTNAANACATTACAAGGGAAAAAAATNGAGTTTAACGGTGGATGGGACACTCAAGGACTTCCAGTNGAATTACAAGTTGAAAAAGAGTTAGGNGTNACAGGAGGAAAAACGGANGCAATAAAACAATTCGGNGTAGAAAGAATTGTATCNGAATGTAAAAAAGTTGTAGAGAAATTTAACAAAACATGGGTTGAAGTTGATGAATTGCTNGGNATGTCTTTTAATCATGAAAAAGCATATTGGACTTTCAGAGATGAGTTTATNGAAAGAGAATGGCAAATTCTAAAAAAAGCNNANGANAATAATATTTTAGAAGAAGATTTNACAGTCATTGCATATTGTCCAAGTTGTCAAACGTCTCTAAGTCATGCAGAAGTGAATCAAGGNTATGAAGAAGTAAAAGATCCATCANTATACTACAAAGTAAANCTAGTAGATGAAGATGTGTTTTTAATTGTCTGGACAACAATGCCNTTTACNCTAGTAACAGANGCAATGGTAGGATTACAACCTGACGAAGATTANGCTTATGTCAAAGTTGAAAATGAAACATGGGTTGTTGGAAAAACAAGATTANAAGATTTCATGTTAGAAGTAAAAATTGAAGNNTATAAAATTGAAAAAACTGTAAAAGGTTCTGAATTTGAAGGNAAAAAATACATTCATCCATTACTTGATTTGATTCCAGAATTAAACGAATTTTCAAAATCAGATAATTANCATGTTGCAGTTTCTGAATCATTTGTTGATGCAAGTACAGGNAGCGGTCTTGTACATTTGTCTCCAGCAAATGGTGAAGANGATATCAAAATTGCAAATAAAAGAAAAGTCAANATTTTTAGTCCCATTAACGANGAGGTCAAATTNACATCCCATGCAGGGAAATATCAAGGAATGTTCGTAAGAGATGCAGATAGACCNATTGTNGAAGATCTNAAGGATTGTAATGCCTTAGTAAANATTGGAAAAATTAAGCACAAATATCCATTATGTTGGAGNTCCCATCACCCTATNGTATGGCTTGCAAGAAGAGGGTGGTTTTACAAATTAGACAGATTGGNAAANAAAGCAATTGATGCTGCAGAAAGTGTAGAGTATTTTTTTGAGCAACCNAAAAANAGNTTTCTAGGAATTATCAAAGAAAGACACCCATGGTGTATTTCNCGAGAAAGAATTTGGGGATGTCCACTACCNGTTTGGAATTGTGAAGAATGNAATGAAAAGAATTGGTTCTTTACAAGAAAGGAGATTGTTGNNGCTTCAGANAATCTACCAGANGGTCCAAACTTTGAATTACACAGNCCATGGATNGACAANATTACNGTAAAATGTAAAAAATGCGGNAGTACNAAAACAAAGAGAGAAGAATATGTTTTAGATACTTGGCACAATAGTGGGGCTGCACCATATTCATCATTAACAGANGAAGAATATTCTAAAGAAATACCTGCACCGTTTTTTACTGAAGGGATTGATCAGACTAGAGGNTGGGCATACACATTACTTATTGAAAANGTTATCCTNAACAATTCAGCAACACCACCATACAAAGCATTNTTGTTTCAAGGACATGTNCTTGATGAAAAAGGAGGAAAGATGAGTAAAAGTAAAGGAAATGTTTTGGAGGGAGCAAAATTATTACAAAAATACCCTACNGATTTAATTNGATTCTATTTCATGTGGAAAGCAAGTCCAATAGAACCACTCAGTTTCAGTACAGATGAATTAATGTCAAGACCATACCAAGTAATCAACACACTCTTCAATCTCCACCTATACTTTAAACAAAATAGTCANTATGATAATTTTGAGANTTCAAGCACAATTGAATGGGCAAAACAAAATAATTTGTTAACGTCGCCAGANATTTGGTTATTATCAAAACTTCAAAAACTCATTCAAACAATGACAGAAAAAAATCAATCATGNAAATTCCANGAAAGTGCNAAGGCAATTGATGANTTCNTAATAAANAATCTAAGTCAAATTTACATNCCAATTACGAGAGGNGAGTTATGGGATGAGGATGAGGAAAAGAAAAACAGAAGACTTGCAATATATGCNGTGCTAGATAAAGTACTCAAGACATTAGATATACTAATTCATCCATTTTGTCCATTTACCAGTGAATATCTCTACCACACAGTCTTTGANGGTAAACAAAGTATTTTGCTTGATAAATGGCCAGAATATCAAGAATCACTAGTTAATGAAAAAATTGAAGANTCATTTGANATAATGAAGGATGTTGTATCAATTTCNTCAGCTGCAAGAATGAAGGGAAAATTAAAGAGAAGATGGCCTCTTAACGAAGCACAAATTTGTGTAAAAAAAGGACAAAAAANNAAACTTGAAACATTATCAAAATTATTACAATCCCAATTAAANGTAGAAAAATTNACAGTNATTGAGACAGAACAAGAATCAGGGTTGGAACAAATTTCAGAATTAAAACAATTAGGATTACCAGCAAAGCCAACAATAGAATTAGAAAGAAAAAGAATTGGACCAAAAGCAAAACAACACATGGGAAAATTAGTTTCAACATTTTCTGAAACAGAACCAGAAAAAATTGTTGCATCATTACAAAAAGAACAGANATATGATTTTGAGATAGATGATGAAACCATATCATTAGAAAAGGAAGATTTCATTGTAGATTTTGATGCAAGTGAAAATTTTGCAATGGCCAAAAGAGACAATTACATTGTATTCATTTCAACATCACGAAATCAAGAAATGATGGCTAAGGGATTGATTAAAGATGTAGCAAGAAGACTTCAAACGCTTAGAAAAGAAAGAGGATATACCCCAACGGATATTTTAGAAACAGCATCAATTCTTGATTTAGACAAAGAATCACTTGAAATGATTAAAGATAAAACAAAAGATTTAGCATTTTTAGTTAGAGTCAAAGAAGTTAATTTTACAGAATCATGTAAAGAATACAAAGATGATGATATTGATGGACAAAAAATCAGAATTTCAGTAGAATAATCATTTATAGCAAGTGCAGTGCAATCATACTTTTTATTTATTTAAAACATTAAACAAGATTCATTCCAGAGAACCTAATATTTAGTCCCCAACTAATATTTTCCCAAGAATTCTCTGGAAACTCATTTCTAAAACAAAATAGCCTTCCAATTAGGAGGTTCACTTCCAAATGATGCAACAGAATTTATCAAAATTTCTGGATGTGAATTTCTACAACTTCCAGCAAATCCAACAGATCATAAGGCAATTCTAGAAAAATGCCTCAAAGCAGGACAAGGCACAATTGTAAATTGGTGTAAGATTTGTAAGACGACACTAGGAAAAGATCCTACAACATATGATATTGCAAAAGGTATTCTAGATGAGGAGATTGAACATGAGTCTTGGTTCTTAGAATTAATTTACGGAAGACCATCAGGACACATGAGAAGAAAGTATGCAGGTGAAAAACCACATACAAGAAAACACTCCAGAGCTTTAGATATGGGATAAAACTCAATTCATTTTCTCGTTATCAAATTAATTATAATGTTGATTTAATTGATAACAAATAGTAAAAATTCCTTGTTTTGTCACGGTTAAATAGAAAAATCCCATAATATATGCATGGTAAAACAGATCAGTCTGGATACTTGGCAAATTCAACAATTAGTAGATCTATTAGAAAAAGGTTCAAAAATTGTTGAAAAAACAAACAGACCAATTGTTCTTTTCAGACAAACCTTAGAAGAAGAAGAAGAAGCATATGAAGAAATTGTGTGTACCCTAACCAAAGGATTTGTGATTGAACAAATGGTAACATCAGGAGGAGTCTTAGTACCAAATTTTCATCAACAGACTGTTTTCACAATTGAGGAATATCCTCAAGAATTACTTAGAAAAAGTAAAGATCGTTTTTTAGAAATGATTGATTTTCTTGAAGAGCAATTCAAATAACTCATAATTAATAAAGACCGAAAAAATCAAGAATTCTGCATGCAGTTATTAGAGTTTCAAGCCAAGGAATTATTTCGAGAATATGGAATAAATCTTCTTGATAGCATATCATCTACAAATATTGAAGAAGGACGAAAACATGCAAAAGAATTAGGATATCCATTCGTAATTAAAATACAAGTTCCAGTTGGAGGTAGAGGAAAAGCAGGAGGCATTCAAAAATGTCAAAATGATGATGAATTTGAGTTAAAATATCCTCAAGTCATGGATCTAACAATAAAGGGAGAAAAAGCAAGAGCAATTCTTCTTGAAAAGATGGCAGATATCAAAAAAGAGTTGTATCTATCATTATTTTTAAACCGTTCAAAGAGATGTTATACAATTATTGCATCAGTAGAAGGAGGAGTTGAAATTGAATCGGTTAAAAATCAAATTATCAAAGAGGTAGGATTAGGAGAAGTTTCAGATGAACTTGCAAAAGAGGTTGCTAAAGAAATGGAACTTGATGGTAAAACAGCAGAAGGATTTGTAGATACTTTAAAAAAATTATCAAAACTTACAATTGAGAAAGAGGCAGAACTTGTAGAAATCAATCCACTTGCAATAATGCAAGATGGTTCAATCATGGCATTAGATGGAAAATTTGTTACCGATGACAATAGTAATTTCAGACACGATGAATTACAAAAATATCAAGAAAAAACAGAGATTGAAGAAAGAGCTGAAAAAAGTGGATTTTCTTTAGTAGAATTAGATGGAGATATTGCAGTAGTTGGAAATGGGGCAGGACTTGTTATGTCAACTCTTGACATGTTATCGGACAATGGTGGAAAACCAGCATGTTTCTTAGATGTAGGTGGAGGTGCAACAACAGAATCAGTGTATGAAGCATTAACTTTGATTAGTAAATTAGATAGAGTGAAAGGAATACTTGTAAACCTCTATGGAGGAATTGTAAAAACAACAGTTGTTGCAGAAGCATTTCTCAAAGCTTACGAGGATAATTTAATTGACTTACCAGTATTTTCAAGATTAAAGGGAACAGAATCAGAAAAAGCAACTGAAATGCTAAAAGGCTCTAGGACTAAAATTTTCACCACAGTAGAAGAAGCAATCAATGCTGCAGTTATGGGAGTAAAAAATTGACGGATATTTTTGAGATACTAAAAGGAATTCCAGAAGATTCAGATTATGAGAAAAAAGGAGTGATTGTACAAGGAATCACTGGAGCATATGGTTCACTACATGCAAGAAACATGATTTCATATGGAACAAATGTGGTTGCAGGAGTCACCCCAGGAAAAGGAGGTCAAAAATTTGATGATGCAGTTCCAATTTACAATACAATGCAAGAAGCAGTTGATGCTACAAATGCAAAAATTTCAATAATATTCGTGCCAGCAAAATTTTTCTTAGGTGCAGCAAAAGAAGCACTAAATGCTGGAATCAAATTACTAGTTGCAATTCCAGAACATGTGCCCATTAGAGATACAATGGAAGTATTAGAACTTGCAAATCAAAAAGGGGCAGTGATCATTGGTCCAAATACACCAGGAATTATGATTCCAGAATTAATTAAAATTGGAATTATGCCACCAATGCCTTTCAAAGCAGGTAGAATTGCAGTTTTATCAAAGAGTGGAACATTGCTTTATGAAATTTCAGACGCATTAACTAATGCAGGATTTGGACAATCAATAACAATTGGGATTGGAGGAGATCCAGTAAACGGAACACGATTAATTGATGCATTTGAGATGGTAAAAGATATTCCAGACTTGGATGGAATGGTTGTGGTTGGAGAGATAGGCGGAGACTCGGAAGAAATTTTAGCTCAACGAATAATGGATAGTGGATTTAACAAACCAACTGTAGCATACATTGCAGGAAGAGCAGCACCTAAAGAGAAAAGGATGGGACATGCAGGAGCAATTGTTATGGGAACGTATGGATCTGCAGAATCTAAAATATCAATGTTTAACAAAGCAAACATTCCAGTGGCAAAAAGACCCACAGAAGTACCAGTTTTACTAGCAGGAAAAATGGAAAAATCCGATTAGAATAAAAGAGAGAGATTTTGGAGAAATACAAATGCCTATCACTGATCCTGAAAAGAAACGCATAGCACAACAAGCACGTCTTGTAATGAGAATATGTTTCAAATGTGGATGTAGAAATGATATAGGTGCAACAAGATGCAGAAAATGCAGAAATCCATACTTACGATTAAAGAATAGAAATCTCGGCGTTAAGAAATAGAATTAAAAATTCATCAATCTTTGTCTATGTTCAACAATTACAGTCTTTAGTTCAGTAAAATATTTGGCAGTAAATGATTTTGCAGATTCAGGATCATCCAACTCTTCAAAAAACAACTGAAGATCATCGGGTAATTGTTCATTCATTTGAAATAAGATTTTTGCAGCATCCACATATTGTCCAAGATTTTCAGCATACTCAAATGCTAATTTCATTCGATCAATTAATGAATCAAATTCCTGTAAAGACATATGAAATATTTTAAAAATCAGTTCAAAAAGACATGGTAATTACAGAATATTCAAAATCTAAAGACAAAAAAGCTTGTCTTTATACAAATTTGTTGGACTGGTCGTCTAGTTTGGTTTGGATGACGCACTCACACTGCGTAAGGAAGAAATTCCCGCAAAGGTCGTGGGTTCAAATCCCATCCGGTCCATACCCTCTAATTAAAATTAGATTAAATTAAAGAAAAAAGATGAAAGCCAGATTTAATGGAAAATGTGTAGAATGTGGGGGAGAAATAAAAACTGGAAAACAAATTTTGAAAAATTCAAAAGACCAATGGGTACATGCAGCATGTTCAGATTTGGAAGAAGAGTTACCATAAAACTAATTTATTTACTAGACAAAACATAGTGCAAATTAGTAATAAATTTTTTAAAGGATAATTAAAGAATATCAATGAAATGAATTTCGGATTAAATTTCGTATTGATTGCATCAATTATGATGGTCTTTGGAATAATGATGGTTCCTGGAAACATTTTAGCTGAAACTAGTCAAAATTCAGTTACAGTTACTCCAATTGATGAAAAATTAAGTTTGGAGAAAACTACCATTACTATGAATATCTCTCAAGAAAATACACTACCATGGGCAGCAGTTAGCGGAGCAGTATCAGATCATGTTAATGGATATCCAGCAATAATTCAATTTTACAAAGGAGGGGAACCAGTACATGTTGCTCAAGTGGATGTAAAAGAGGATGGGAGTTATGAATACAAATTCAGAGCCAGAAGCGTAGATCTTAGCACAGGGGAAGTAACTAATATTTTTGAAGGTCAACACACAATAAAAATTTCCATAGTGGTACATAACCAAAATGAGTTAATCTAATCAAATTTTTCATAGAATTCATATATTGAAAGACTTGCAAACTAAGTAAAATGAGTAAGAATTTTTGGCACGATATAGAAACAGGAAATGACATACCAGAGATCATCAATGTAATAGTTGAGATTCCAAAAGGTTCCATGAACAAATATGAGTATGATAAAAAACATAATTTAATAAAACTCGACAGAGTGTTATTTTCACCATTTCATTATCCTGGAGATTATGGGCTAATTCCTCAAACATTGTCAGAAGATGGAGATCCACTTGATGCATTAGTATTAGTTACAAATCCAACATATCCAGGAATTCTAATTGAATCCAGACCAATAGGATTACTTCAGATGAAAGATAATGGAGAACCAGATGACAAAATTATTTGTGTTTCAACAAATGATCCAAGATATCTACATACAACAGATATTGACAATATTGAAGATCATTATCGCTCAGAAATTGCACACTTTTTTCAAGTTTACAAAGAACTAGAAGGAAAAAAAGTGGAAATCATGGGATGGAAATCATCTAAAGAAGCAAAAACAGTAGTAATTGAATCAATTAAAAGATACAGAGATACTCTAAAAAAATACTAGCATGCCAAAAGAATGCAGTCATTTTTCTGAAGAGAAAAAAGGGATTACACCAAATACTAAAGGATGTCAAGAATGTGAAAAAGAACATTTGCCAGTAGTAGCAATCAGAATGTGTTTAACATGTGGTCATGTAGGTTGTTGTGATTCATCAATTGGAAAACATGCNACNAAACATCATAAAGAGACAGGGCATCCNGTAATGAAAGCAATTCCNGGAGANATTTGGAAGTGGTGTTATATCCATGAAGAGTACTATTGATTTTTTAATAGTCAGATAAGAGATAGNCNATGTCAGAATATCAATTGGGAGGNTGGGACCTTTCAGAATTGGCAGAGAANCCAAAAAGTATTGCATTTCAAAAACAAATTCAAGANTTAGAAAANCAAGCAATGAAATTTGAAAAAAATAAANCAAAATTAAAATCCAAAATATCACCAAAAGAATTTAAAAANATTTTACANCAAGTAGAGAAGATTTCTGAAAATATGAGTAAAATAGGAGGNTATGCATCATTGTCATATTCTTCAGATACACAGTCAGATGANGCAACATCTTTGATGACTAGAATGTCAAAACTTGGGTCTGAAATTTCAAATAAAATTTTATTTTTTGATTTATGGTGGAAAACTCAAGTAGATGAAAAAAATGCAAAANGACTCATGGANAANACAGGAGACTTGAGAGAATATTTAGCACATAAAAGACTATTTGCAAAATATGCACTTTCAGAACCTGAAGAACGAATTATCAACACACTAGACGTTACAGGAATATCTGCACTTGTAAAATTATATGATAAAATTACAAATGCATTTGAATATCAGATGAAGGTAGGAAATAAAAATAAAACAATGACAAGAGAACAATTAACAAATTTTGTCAGAAGTACAAATCCAAAAATCCGAGAAACTGCATATAAAACCATNCTTACAAAATATGTTGAAAATAAAGGAGTAATAGGAGAAATTTATCAAAATATTGTTCTCAATTGGANAGATGAAGGGATTGAGATTAGAGGNTANGATAGTCCAATTTCTATGAGAAANATTGGAAATGATGTTGATGATAAAACAATAGAATCNCTTCTTTCTNTTTGCAANAAAAATTCACCAGTTTTTCAAAAATTNTTTGCTCAAAAGGCAAAGATGTTGAAAATNAAAAAGCTGAGAAGATATGATGTGTATGCACCAGCTGCTGCAAACATNAAAGAAAAAAATTACACTTACAATAAATCAGTAAAATTAGTTTTTGAATCACTNGGAAAATTNAGTNGTNTTTTAGAAGANCATGCACGNAAAGTATTCAATGAAAATCACATAGATTCAGCAATTAGACAAGGAAAAAGNGATGGAGCATTTTGCAGTACTTTNACTCCAAAAATCACACCATTNGTACTAGTCAATTTCACAGGAAAATCAAGGGACGTGTTTACATTAGCTCATGAATTAGGNCATGCAGTTCATAGTCAAGCAGCACAAAACAGATCAATTCTAGTTCAAGATGCACCATTACCACTAGCAGAAACAGCATCTACATTTTCAGAATTATTGCTTTATGATAATTTATCAGACAAAATTTCAGATAATGAAAAGAAAATAATGNTATCNGAAAAAATTGATGATTTGTATGCAACNATTCTTCGACAATCATTTTTCACAATCTTTGAAGTTGATGCTCACAAGCAAATNGGNGATGGNACNACAATAGATGAGATTTCAAAAANATATTTACAAAATCTGAAAGANCAATTTGGTAATTCAGTTAACATTTCAGAAGANTTTGCAATAGAGTGGAGNTGTATCCCACACTTTTACCATACACCATTCTATTGTTANGCATATTCTTTTGGNAATTTACTTGCATTATCACTATTTCAAAGATACAAAAAGGAAGGAAAAGACTTTGTTCCATCATACATCAATATTCTTGCAGCTGGNGGTTCACAAAAACCAGAAAAATTACTTTCAGAATATGGATTCAATATAAGATCACCAAAATTTTGGCAAGANGGTTTCGACTATATCAAAGAGCAAGTTAANNCANTATCATCATTAAATTAGTAATAAATGGGGCTGACAGTCCAACGCATGGACTGCCAGCTTGTNCCCCGAACGGTTTGAATTCGATGTCAAGTCANAATTAAGAAATATCTGATTTAAACCTTTGAAATTATTTTAAATCTAATTTNTTTGGTTTAATTTTTCGTATAGTNCCTATCAANATNCCAATAGTTATTCCNAATTGATAAAGGAAATACAANAAAACCTCAAACGTACTAGGAGTTAGGTCTGTAAATCTGCTAATTGCAGTAAATATCAANAAAAGANCACTAAAGAAAAAGACAAATGATTTTANAATTCCATTAAGATTAGTAAATTTCAAAATAACAAAAGTCATCACNGTAACAGAAATTGCAAGAACTGTTAAAAATCCCGTATTCATACCAAATATCAAAAANAANANAGATNCAGATTCAGTTGAACCATTTNCAAATAAACTAGAAAGATCAATTTTTTGAGGAGATGCAAANCGAGGAACACTCAAAATTGCATTTATTAAAAAAACAACAAACAAAGACACAGATACNGTTTTGATGTGATTTTGTAATCNTGGNAACCTAACAAGAATTGCCCTTCCCAAAATTATTCCTTGNGATAATCCTATTCCAAAAGCACCCAAAATTGTAATTATTGAGAAAACAGGATCTTGAAANATGTCAACAAGAAATGGAATTAATGCCAAGGCTAAATGACTANTAGTTAAATGAGAATATTAGCTACTCGGTGACATATTTTAAAAGAATAAACAAAATCACTANAATTTACAAAAGAAGAGCAAAGTTAATAATTTCATNANTTAGGGACACTTTATGAGAAATGTTTTGTTGTTTTTGGNATTAATTTCATTAATTGNAATTTCATCAAACTATGCATATTCACAAGAAATTAGTCTTTCAACTTTTCATGAGATTGCACAAATAAAAATAGATAAAAATACATCTCAAAATNTNACAGCGTCAATAGTTTTACAAAGCACTAACATTCAAGAAATACAAATTCCCATAGAATTTGAGCAAAAAATCAGAGAAAATGATAGAATACANTCAATTTTTGTAACAAATCAAGAACAGTGTGTTTTAGGGGTAACTAACCAATCATGTATTTTGATAAATGTGATAAGAGATCCTGCAGATAAAGGAATTAACGCAATTCAAAAATCTACAAAAGAAATTACAGAATCATATATTGACGAAATCAATCAAGTACTTGGCACAAATGCTGAATTTCATTCAACATACATCTATACTGAAAATGAATCAAAAAACATACTTGCAGTATCAGGAGATTCTTCAGAGGAGGTAGTAATTGCAGGAGTATTCACGATGCCCATGGAAGATACAAATTCTATGTATGAAAAAATTTCATCCATACTAATTCCAAAAACAATCAGAGAGGGGGGAGGATTTTACAAGATTGCAAAGGATTTATCGTTTGAAGAGAATACAGAATTTTTGTTTTCATTAATTCCATTAGATTCAAAATCACTTTTACAGTTAAAATTATCAATTGATTACCCAA
>PBZV01000002.1 GCA_002730325.1 Nitrososphaerota archaeon | reverse complement strand
ATCTAGCTTGCCATTGGCACTGTCCGTGTGATGATTGTAAAAATAATCTAGATTAAACCAATAAATTTTTGGAAACAAGATTTGGAAAAAAATGAACAATTGATAAATTCTACGTGAGCCTTATATTCAAAAATGTGATTAACAATTCTTGAAAATTGTAAAAATCTATTTCATTGAGATAACCTGCGAAGAAAAAAGCATATTTGTTTTGTTGTTGTATATTTAGGTGATGTTTCTTGACCGTATTCATGCCGGAAATGAACTGTCAAAAAAGATGGCAGACTCAATCAAAGAAGGAACCATAATTTTAGCAATTCCACGAGGTGGAGTAATAATAGGACATCAAATTGCAACCTCTTTTAATCTAAAACTTGATGTAATTGTCTCCAAAAAACTATGCCCTCCAGGCAACNCTGAATTTGGTGTNGGTGCAATTTTGCATGATGGAACTATNTACTTGCCTGACATGTATGTGGATTATTTTACAGAAAATTCCCTAAATGATGAAATATCNAAAAAAACNACTCANGTNCAAAATAGATTAGAAAAATATCGTGGAGANTTCAAATTATNATTTTGAAGAAAAAAATATCATTTTAGTAGATGATGGTATTGCAACAGGNTCTACTGTATTTGNTGTTGCAGAGTGGTTAAAGACAAAAAAGATTGCANCTTGTTCNATTGCTTCTCCGATAATTCCTTCNAATCTGTTTAAAGAATTANAACAAAAATTTTCTAAAGTTTATGCAATAGATTTTCCAGACAGTTTTGTNTCNGTAAGTGAGTTTTATGAAAATTTTGATCAGGTTGAAGATNAAANNGTGNTTGATATTTTAGCNAATTATTAGTGGATTATCCGTACATNGACTTTTCTGTAGTTTGCCCTGAGTTGTTCTGTGAGGAAAAACCNCTNAAATTTGAGCGTAATATTTTCTGAACATGNCCTGATACNCTTGCTACATTATCCCATGTNCTATGAAATGAAATTCTATCTAATCCCTGTTCATCAACATGTGAGAAAATTGCCAATCCTACCACTACATCCTTGTCTTTAATCCATTGATGTCCAACATCGCAAATTGTACAAATTTGACTAGTCTCCATGATTGCTTTTGAAAATGATGGATTTGTCATGATTAACAACTTTGAATCATCTGGAGAAAATCTCATGTTTACATTGAGATAAATNCTATCGTCTCTGTTGACGTTTTTACTGACAATTACATTTGTACCTACTCTNTACTGCCATTCAATTGCNTGACTTTTCTCTCTTATCTTCTGTGATTGATCTTCATACTTGACACNAGTAATTTTGATAAACTCTTCAACTAACTCTTTCATTTGCTGTGANGTTTTTACCATGAATAAGATAGTTNTCTACTCAATATATGCCTGTTANATTTTTNGAAAAAAAGAATTAATGGCTATGTCCACAACCACAGGAATCATGACCTCCATGTCCTTGTGATTCTTTTCCATCACATCTGGAACATTTGTCTGANCCCATTGGAGAAAAGAAACTAATTCCACATGATACGCATTTTTGATTTGCCATGTTGAAAATGTAANATTACTATATTTATTGAATGCGTATTTGTGCAGAAATGCTATGATGAACTTGGTTTTGCATTACCTGCTTCATTTGACTCNTCATTCTTTTTGAAAANTCTGTATTCGCCAATAATTGAATCACATTTTTCACATGTGTATTGACCTCTTTCTATTAGAATTAGATTGTCTGCAACTTGTTCATTGGTATTTTGTTCTAGGTGAATCTTTGGTGGATTNTCAAACTCTGTNTCACATTGATTGCAATAATGCTTGAACATNTGTTCTGCCTCTAGTTTTCCAACTGGNGCCAAAAANAATTTTCCTACNCCCAAGTCTGCNTTTTTTGCTTGTTCTTCTGANANNNCTGCNATGACATANCCTCCAGATCCNTGAANTTTTAGTTCTACCATTTCATATTGATATTTTTGATGGCATTAAAATANNATTTGCATTTGATTTGAAAAAAATGATGATAATTGATGAAAAATTGAAAAAAANGNATAGTGTAAAATTAGATTTTTAGATCGAGACTGTTTTTGACCATTACTCTTGAATCCACTCNAATCTAATCAATGTCCTATGAGTTGTAAGGANGGATTTATTCACAATTTTGCTTGGTTTGAGATTCTATCAAGCAAGAGATGTATCCATTGTGGTCATGAAGAAGGCACATAGTCTGAAATTCACTCGTTACATTCTTATCTAAAATTTTNAGAAAATTTTTATGGAAAAAATAAAGAANAATTCNCCTGTATTATTTTACTATAATCACTCAAAAAAATGGCTANCTAAAATATCNAAGAAAGAATCATTTCANACGCATATTGGAGTAATCAAACACTCTGATGCTATAGGAAAAGAGTATGGTTCNAGATTAATCACAAACAAGGACAAGTATGTCTATGTTCTCAAACCTACNATGTTTGATTATNTAATGAAAATNCAACATGGAACTCAGATTGTTTATCCTAAAGATATTGGATACATTATTGCCAGAGCCGGAATTGGTGACGGTCAGAAAATTTTAGAAATTGGAACAGGTAGTGGTTCTTTAACNTCATTTGTNGCAAGTGTTGTAAAGCCACGTGGTCATGTTTACACTTTTGATGTTGATGAAAATTTTATGAAAATTGCTGAAAAAAATATCAAAAAAGCTGGAATGTCAAAATATGTTACTCAACACAATTTGGATTTGAAAACTGCAAAAAAAATGCCACTAAGCGACATGGATGTTGCCTTGATTGATTTGGGTGACCCTTGGGTTGTAATTCCACAAGTAAGAAAAATGCTGAAAGGCAGTGGTTCAATTTTTGCAATTTGNCCTACNATGAACCANTTAGAAAAATTGACTATGGCTTTAGTTGAAAATGAATTTACTGATATCGANTCTACTGAACATATTATTCGAACAATTGAAGCTCGTGAAGGAAAAACTAGACATTCATTTCAGGGAATAGGTCATACNACATACCTTTGTTTTGCAAGAAAGGCATTTTTTGACAGAGGCTCAAAGTCAACAAAAACCAAAACTGAAAAAACAANNAAATCNACAAAAACCAAAACTGAAAAAACAACNAAATCCACAAAAACCGTTAAAAAAACATCCAAAAAATAGTCTCAACTATTCTAATATNCTTGGAAACAAGATTTATTCAACTATTTTTTAGATTATATTGTATTGGTAACTAAAAATCTCTCAATTNCACTTGTAAAGAAATTCATCTCTCCNAGAAAATTATCGTCTAGAAAAGGTGACAATGGAATTGTTTTGGTTGTAGGTGGCAGTTACATCTATCATGGCGCTCCAATTTTGTCATCAATTGCAGCACTACGTTGTGGAACTGATTTGGTTTACACATGTGTTCCAAAAATCAATGTTGCCCCAACTCGTGCAATTTCTCCCAATCTTATAGTNATCCCATTAGTTGATCAGAAACTTACTCGTGGTGCTGTAAACAAACTGATTGGTGCATTACCTCGAAATCTTGATTCTGCAACAATTGGAATGGGNCTTGCAATTCAGGATAGAAATTCATTATTACTTCTTGTAGAATCTCTTTTGAACAGAGATGTTCGTTTATCCTTAGATGCCAGTGCATTACTACCTGAGGTTCTGCCTTTACTGAAAAACAAAAATGTTGTAGTAACTCCACATGCCGGCGAATTCAAAAGACTATTTGGAGAATCTCCNCCAAATTCAAAAATTCAGAGAATAAAACTTGTAGAAAAAAATGCAAAAGAATACGGAATTACTGTTTTACTAAAAGGNGCAACTGATATTGTTTCAAATGGNTCTACCACGTATCTTTATGAGAAAAAAACTCCTGCAATGACTGTTGGTGGAACTGGTGANGTTCTTTCAGGATTGGTTGCAGGAATGTTATCTAAGAGCAGAAATACATTAGAATCCGCNGCNGCNGCTACTTTCATCAATGGACTTGCAGGAAAAGCCACTCAAAAGAAATTGGGNNTGCATTTGACTTCTATGGATTTGTTAGATGAACTTCCGTATGTNATGAAGCCNTTTGATAAAATTGTGTAACTGACATGAATCCAATAAAACATGTAGATTCNCACATGAATAANTTAATTTCAGATTTACAAACNCTGATTAGACAACCAAGTGTTTCGGCAAAAAATGAGGGAATTGAAGAGTGTGCAANTTTAGTTCAAAAACTATTGNAANANTCTGGAATACATTCTGAATTATTNCGATTGAAAAAAGGTGTTGCCCCAATTGTTTATGGNGAAATCAAATCAAAACAAAANCCAAAAAAAACTCTAATGTTTTACAATCATTATGATGTTCAGCCTGCAGAACCTTTTGATTTATGGGANTTTCCTCCATTTAGTGCAACAAGAAAAGGNAACAAAATTTTTGGAAGAGGNGCAACTGACGATAAAGGTGAATTAATCACTAGAATCAAAGCAGTTGAGGCATGTCTGAAAACAACAGGTGATGTTCCATGNAACATCAAATTTGTAATTGAAGGTGAAGAGGAAACTGGNAGTGCNCATATTGAAGATTATTTGAAAAAATTCAAAAAGAAATTTTCTTGTGATGGTGTGATTTGGGAATTTGGATANGTNGATGCAAAAAATAGGCCAATTGTTGGTCTAGGAATGAAAGGACTACTATTTGTTGAATTATCTATTCNGGAATCTATTCGAGATGCNCATTCCAGCTTGGCAGTTTTGATAAAAAANCCCGCATGGCGATTAATTGAGGCCGTTCACACNCTCCGAAATTCTGATGGNAAAATTTTGATAAAAGATTGGTACAAAGATGTATTACCATTTTCAAAAAAAGATTTGGAGNTTATATCTAAAGAACCATTTGATCAAAATGCATTCAAAAAAGAATTTGGCATTAAATCCTTTGTTGGAAATAAAAAAGGATTAGATGCAAAAAAGGCTCTTGTTGGNGGGGCAACTTGTAATATTGCTGGATTTGTNTCTGGCTATACNGGTGAGGGTGCAAAAACAGTTCTTCCAGGAAAGGCACTTGTAAAAATTGATTTTAGACTANTTCCTAAAATGAATCCCAAAAAACAAGTTATGTTGTTAAAAAAACATCTAAAATCCAAAGGATTTNGNGATATTGCAATTAAGGTATTTCATGGTGAAGCTGCGGCACGAACCAATTCNTCTGAATCCTTTGTATCTGATGTAAAAAATGCAGCTGACAAAGCATTTGGNAAATCCATTCTTAATGTCTCAAATGCTGGAACTGGCCCTATGCATCCTTTTGTTGAAATTCTAAATGCTCCCTGCATATCTNTTGGAAGTACGTATATGTTTTCAAGAATCCATTCNCCNAATGAATTTGCTAGAGTTGATTTGTTGAAGAAAACTACCAAATGNATTTGCATGATTATGGAAAATTTCTCAAAATCTTAATGAANACATCTTGGGATTTTTTTAATGATTTGAGATATTGAAATTCTTCCTGGNCCTGTAATCATAATCACAAGTAGTGAACCCAAAAGAATCAAATCNAATTCTATTCCNCCATCCCCTGTAAGACTTTGCATTCCTTTGACGTGGAATATTGCTCCTAGCATAATTANACAAAGTAGAGNNGAAGAAATTCTACTAAACACTCCTGTTATAATTAAAATTCCTGGAATGACCTCAGCTAACGCAATTGGAATCTGCATTTCTGGCGGCAAACCAATGTTTGGTAAAAAGTTTCCAAATCCTGGATTGAATTTTGACATACCATGAACAATGAAAATTACTCCGATGATGGATCTTAATCCTACAAAGACTATATCATTTAGAATTTTTTCTTTGATTTCTGCAGTTGTCAATAACTCTAATACGTCATTTTGGTTAAAGAGGTTTTNGTACATTTTTTGTTGTTTACATGTGCGAGATCTTTGAAGGTTATGTAGAAAGCCCTTTATTATGCTGCAAAATTATTTGAAATATGTCAATGTATATGCCAGGAGCAACTGCTGTTGGAATTACTTTTGATGGTGGTGTAGTTTTTGCTAGTGAGAAAAGGATCGCATTTGGTAATTTTCTTGTAAGTAAATCCACAAAGAAAACATTTCCTATCACTNCTAAAGTNGGTGCAACTTGTGCTGGTCTTGTAGCTGATATGCAAATTCTTTCATTACAAATTTCTGCTCTTGCTAAAATAAGAAAAATGGAACTAAAACGAGATGTTCCTCCTAATACAGTCGCAAAAATGATGTCAAATATGATGTATGAGCGACGTTATTTCCCANTNNTAACTCAGGTTATTGTTGGGGGNGTAGTTGACAAACCAATNATGTATACTCTTGATCCTCTAGGTTCTGTNCTCCCTGATGATTATGCTGCAGTTGGAACTGGTGCTGAAATGGCATTAGGTGTTTTAGATCCTCAATNCAAACCAAACATGAGTAAAGANGAGGCAATTGATTTAGCAAAAAAAGCAGTTCGTTCAGCAGCNCTNAGAGATGCTGCAAGTGGTGATGGTTTAGATGTACTTGTAATCACAAATGAAGGTACAGAAGAATTTACTGAAGAAATAAAATAATTNTAATTAATCGTAAATAGTTTTTCCAGTTTCCCAAAACGTATCTGAAATATAATGCAAGTTTTTTACAATTTCCCCTTTGTCCATANTTTCTAATTCTGCACTNGATACCATTGATTTTCCTACTGCCAAAAATTTGTGTTGTGATTCCTCNACAATACAAACAAGTTGGTCTTTCTCAAANTCTGTAAATTTTTTAATTCCAGGNCTCATTACATTTGCACCTTTACACATGAATTTGATTGCCCCCATNTCNACAATGACNTTTGGAAATTTCTCCAGCATTTTAGTTTCTGATAAAAATGGNAAATAATCATCTTTNATTTTTAAAATTTTGATTCCATCNCCTGTAATGATTTGTGCCTCNCTAGAAATTTGATGAACTTTNAGATTTTTTATTTTTGGAAATTCAATTCCCCATTGNTCTGTAACTGTTTTTAATAGAGCATTTGTNTCACTCTTTGAAATCAAATTTGATTTCAAGTTCTTCCAATCTCTTGTCTNATATCTAACAAATCTCTTAAAATTGAACTTGCTGTTTCTGTTCCTCCTGCACCTCTGCCGATGATTGTTTGAGTGCCNGANTGTTCTGATGTAAATGCAATTGCATTTAGAGTTCCATTTACGCACAATGGATCATCATTTGATACCTCTTCAGGNGAAACGACTAATTTCTTATTGCATGATGCGATTAATTTTACTGAACAATTATTTTTGTCTGCTTTTTTGATGTCNTCTGTTGTTACTTTTCTNATTCCTGTGCAATCGATATCTGGAAGTGTGACTTTCATTCCCATTACCCAATTTGCAAGAATTACCAGTTTTGCTGCAGCATCCAAACCATCCAAATCTAATGATTCATCAGCTTCTACGTATCCCTTACTTTGGGCGTCTTTNAGAGCACTTTCAAATGATAATCCTGTTGACATGTTTGATAAAATGTAGTTTGTTGTNCCATTTAGAATTCCTGCAAATGATGTTATTCTTTCTCCNCTTAGACTATTTTTAGCGTAATCCAAAATTGGTGTTCCNCCTCCAACNGTNCCACTAAATTTGAACATTACTTGGTTGAATGTTGCAAGTTCCATTAGTGATGGAAATGCTAATGCTAGTGGTCCTTTATTTACTGAAATAACATGCATACCTTTTTTCATAGCAGAAATGATGTGAGTCATTCCAGGTTCTGCATCTTTGTAGTTACTTGCAGTGGTNTCAATCAAAACATCAGCTTCGACATTTTTTAACATCTCAATTCCTGACATTGAATTTTGTGAATCTGCATAATTTTTTACTGTACCAAACTTTTTCTTTACTTCAACTAATTTACTTAATTTCAATCCTGATGAATCTACGGCACTACCTTTACTGTCAAAAACTCCTACTACTCTAGGTTTCAATCCATATTTTGCNTAGAGATCCTCTGATCTTGAATCAAATAATTTTACTAGACTCTGACCAACTACGCCAAATCCACATAGAATTATTCTCAATTCCACTCAATCCCTTTTGTTGATTTTTTTTCTGTCATTTTACNTTCCTTTAGATTTTTTNATCATTAATTATGTTTATTAATAATTTTTGAATNATGTTTCATGAATTANTTTATCTTGTTTTATGACTGTGTTTCTTCGTCTTTTTCATGTTGTAATGAAACTGAATTGATACAAAANCTATCATTTGTTGGCTTTGGACCATCATCAAATACATGACCTAAATGTGCTCCACATTTGTTNCAATTNACTTCTGTTCGAAGCATTCCATATGATGAATCTGAAATNAACTCTATTTTTTCNTCTGAAATTGGNTCCCAAAAACTTGGCCATCCTGAACCTGAGTCAAATTTTGCATTAGATGAGAATAGTNCTTCTCCACANCATNNNCATTTGAAAACTCCTTCTAGTTTACTTTGATTNTATTTTCCAGAAAATGCTGGTTCTGTTCCATGATTAATGCATATCTCAAATTGTTCAGGTGTTAGTTCTTTTTTCCATTCTTCAGGAGATTTTTTAATTTTATCTGTCATGATTTGAATAATGATTTTTAGTTGTTAAAGTATTTTTTATTTTAATTTTTTTCTCTTTTCTTCTGTTCTTTTTTCTGATTCAAATCNCTCNAGATCNTATTCTTTCATATCTACAAANTTCATAATTTCACTNAATACTGGATGAACTTTANTGATTTGNTTGAACATTTGTTGAGCAACTCGTCTGTAATCTACATGTCCTTGTGGAACTGTTCGTAATTCAATTAAATGACATGCTTCTCTNAGATTGAATTTCATAAAATATGGATAATTGTATGCAAAATTTACAACATATTGACTTTGTTCAGGAAACTTTTTCCTAATCTTTTCAAATGTGTCNCTAGTTTTNTTCATACAGTCTTTGAAATCTTTTTCAATTCCAAGAATTTTAATTTCNTTTGGAATGTTATANCCATGATCTGTTGTTAGNAATTGNCTTTCCAATGTTANTGCCCTATGTCTNTGAAAATCTCTAAACATTCCAAAATTGTTACATAAATCAAATGTGTAATACACATTTTCAAATGCTCTAGATGGTCTATGACGTCTGTTTGTTCGAAGCTTTGTGAATTCTTTGATAATTTTTATTTTTTCTTGTTTTGAAATTTTCTTTACTTGTTGTAGAATATTTTGATATGATGTACTTGGTGATTGNTCATACATTATACTTGTAATAATNTTGTCAATAGAATTTTTTTCTGATTCAAAATCTACAAGTTTTGTAAATGNCCCTTTTACTGGNTTTGATTTAATTTTACTTGNAGTTATTTTTCTTGTTTTNTTTTTCACATCTTTGAGATATTTTTGAAATGCTTTTCCGTATTTGTCATCTGCTCTTCTGACAAATGACTTTATTGTGGTGTCTAACTCTTTCTTGATTTTTGAGGCTAATTCTTGCTCTTCTTTGAGTTCTGAGGCTCCTAAAATTGTCAGCAGATANTCAAATGCTCTTCCATTNCCAGTAATTCCNACATTTGTCAATGTTGATGCAGGCAACAANCCTCTGAGTATGTCNAGTGCTTTAGCTTTTGTTGAACCTCTGTAAATCATGTTTGCAGATTTTATGTCNGCTTCAATTTTTAATTTAGAAAATAANTTTTCTTTNTTATCNCTTGAATCNTTAAAACTATATTTTTCAATTGGATATTTTTCTCTGACATANTTNACCATTGGTTCGATNTTTTTTGAATACACATCAAANGAAAAGTTACATGTTTCTTCATACAAGTCTGCAAATTTTGAATCCNTAATTTTTTCATCTCTATAAAATCTGTATTTNCCNTTTTCTTTTTTATTCCATGCNACATATCTTGATGACTTTTCTAAATATGATAANCCAATTCGTCTGTCTTCAATTTTTTTAACTGCAATATTTGATAATCCNTCAACTGCAATTTGGGCTTCTCCTAATTCTGCTACAGAGTCATCNCCATATTCTAACAATACTCTATCATAAAATTCAGAACCTCTGTTTTCATTTTTTAGAAATTCATCNAGGAAAATTTTTCTCATACTTTTGTCTGTNCTACTATATCTGGACATCAATGCACCACGATCAACTTGTCTTGGTGTAATTATTGCAAAGACATTTCGATCTGTATTTGAAAAGTGATTTGAAAGAATCTTTTTTTCTTTATTTGAAAACTCTGACAACATCTNATTGNTATTTTTCAATTATTAATACTCTATTTCTTTTTCCCAATTTGAATTAGATCGGGGCCTTTGTCTCTGTTTTTATCTTGTCCTTTGGCTTGCCATCTTAGTAAGACTTCTTTGAATGCTGCAGCATCTGCTTCATTTTCNGTATACATCAAAGATGTAACCCAATACCCTTTGTTTGCAGTTTTTCCTCCTATCGAATTCATCCAAAAATCACTTGGNAAATTTGCNATATTCTTGTTGTTTGGGTCTTTAGTGGTATCTANCCATCTGTTTGCAACAAAATTCAAAATTTGCTCCAATTCTTCTTTTTGAATCATGAGNCTNCTATTTTGTCTCTGAATTTTAAAATTACTCTTTGGACCTTGATTTTAAATTAGTTAAAATAATCTTACNAAAACTAAAACATTTTCTTACNCTTTGTCGGTTATACAAATCNCATAATCATTTCATATGACCCACGACGAAACCGAAATTATCGGAAAAAACGTCAAAGACATGTACGGAACATTCATGGGTAAAGTCGCAGGTACAATAACTGACATTGACGGAAGTATTCAGTCCGTCGGCATTGATTGCGGTTCTCAAGGATTACAGCAAATCCCATATGAGCAACTTGTAGTTCAAGGCGATGCAGTTATTTTTATTCCAAAATGGAGACTCGACTCACAAAGACTCATTCGTGAAAAAGGACTAACTCTACGTCGTCTAAAGGCGTTGATTGANATTGTTTCAGAAAATGATGACATGAAAGCAGATGCAGAAATCATTCATGAAAAATACAAGTCAAAACTTGTATCATTAGATGAAACAGAAAGTGAAATCAAAGTNAAACTTGAGGCAAGATTGACTGAGTTAGATGAACAAATGAAGTCTGCAAAAATGTTATTGTTTGATGCAAAAGTACAATTCAAAAGCAATGAAATCTCTGATGCAACATTTGATACTGTGAAATCATGCACAACTGAGGTAATTGAGCATGTTACACATGAAACATCTGAAATCTCAAATGTAAAGAGTAGAATTGCAGATCTTGAATTAGAAGTACAAGAAATTACTGCACCNCCACAAGCAAATATCCAAGATTCAGCCGTATCATATCTGGAGACTCCTGAACCACATCAAGTTGTTCAGTCAATACTTCCAGAAGCCCCAACAGAACNAATACCTGTTTCTTCAGAANCAATTAGGGCAGAACCANTTTCTGAACNACCNCAAGAACCTGAAGTAACATTTGCATTTCCAGAACCACCAGAACAGGTGACCCCNNNAACTTCAAAAGACGACAATGATAACGACTGGCTTGCAAGAATGGAAGCACAATAATTTTTTTAATTTATTTTTTTAACACTTAGAAAGATCTAAGCTCATACAATTTTTAATGGCTGATNTGTATGATGTAGGTCTTGGGAANACTGATNTTGAAACAAGAAAAGAGGCTGATTCTGATTTTGTATCTTTTTGGGCCAATCAGGCAAAAAANCTCTCATGGTTTACTCCCTGGAATCAAACCCTTGATTGGAACCCTCCNTTTGCCNGGTGGTTTNCTGGAGGTANAATTAACGCCTCTTTCAACACATTAGATGTTCANCAAGACACCAAATCTGAGAAAACTGCAATATTTTGGGAGGGTGAAAATGGTGNATCTCAAATTCTTACGTATGGTGATTTGTTTATTCAAGTCCAAAAATTCNCAAATGTTCTAAAATCCCTTAATGTCAAAAAGGGTGACAGGGTAACAATCTACCTTCCNATGATTCCTGAATTAGTAATTGCAATGCTTGCATGTGCTAGAATTGGAGCAACTCATACTGTTGTATTTTCTGGATTTAGNGCAACTTCTATTCGAGATAGAATTGATGATTCTAAATCTAAAGTGATNATCACTGCTGATGGNGGATATAGGCGAGGTAAAGTAATTGAATTAAAACAGACTGTTGATGATGCAATTAAAGATCTTGATTTTGTAGACCACGTAATAGTTTTTGAGAGAACAAAAACTCCTATCACTTTAACTTCAAAAGATAAACTTTGGAATNATTTGATGGANAATGCNCNAACNTTTTGNNATGCTGAAAAATTNCCTAGNGATCATCCTCTTTACATTTTATACACATCAGGAACCACTGGAAAACCTAAAGGTGTTTTACANGGTACTGGGGGATATCTAACTCATCTTTATTCTACTTTCAAATGGGCATTTGACATCAAAGATTCTGATNTATTTTTTTGTACAGCTGATATTGGTTGGGTNACNGGTCANAGNTATGTNGTTTATGNNCCNCTTCTTCATGGTGCNACNNAANTAATGTANGAAGGTNCTCCTGATTTTCCTGATGCATCTAGGATGTGGGATATTTTACAAAAATATCGTGCTACAATTTTTTACACAACTCCTACAGCACTTCGAATGTTTATGAAATTTGGAGACGACATACCTAATTCATTTAATCTTTCATTTTTACGACTATTGGGAACTGTTGGTGAACCCATAAATCCTGAAGTGTGGAAATGGTATTTTAAAACAATTGGAAAAAACAAATGCCCTATTGTTGATACTTGGTGGCAAACTGAAACTGGTGGTATGCTAATTTCTCCTTTACCTGGATTAGAAACAATTCCTCTTAAACCGGGTTCTGGAACATTGCCTATTCCAGGGGTGGATATTTCTGTAGTTGATGAAAACGGTAATGATGTTCCTGCAAACACAAAGGGATATCTAATTATTAAAAATCCATGGCCTGGCATGCTCTTGACCTTGTGGGGAGATGATGAAAAATACAAAACAGTCTATTGGTCAAAGTATGAGAATTGCTATTACCCTGGGGATTATGCTCTAAAAGATAATGATGGATATTTGTGGTTATTAGGTCGTGCAGATGATGTTTTAAAAGTTGCAGGACATAGAATTGGAACTGCAGAACTTGAGAGCTGTATTGTATCTCATAGTGATGTTGCAGAATCTGCTGTATGTGGAATTCCTGATGAAGTTAAAGGTGAGGTAATTATTGCATTTGTCGTTTTAAAACATAATGTAATTACAAGTACAACTGAATTGGAAAAACAATTAATGATAAAAATTAGAAATGATGTTGGTGCAATTGCATCTCCTAAACAAATCTACTTTGTTTCAAAATTGCCAAAAACACGTAGCGGTAAAATTATGAGACGATTACTAAAATCCATTGCAAATAATGAAAAAATAGGAGATGTAAGTACATTAGAAGACGGAACAGCTGTTACAGAAGTACAGAGTGTTTTTAATGAAATTCAAAAATCAATTGCTGAAAAATCCTCATAGATTCCTAATTCAATTCATGTAAATTAACTAAAGACAACATATCAAACATATTTTTGAGTCCATTGTATTCTGATTTTGAATTTTCATCTAGTTGGTTGTATTCATTTTTCTTTATTTCTTCTAATCTGAGATTTGATTCTTTGAAGAATTTTTCAAACTCTTTGATTTTTTCCTCGTTCATTTGAGATAGATCAAAAATTACTGTATTACTTCCGATCAAATTTTTATTTTCATCATATAGACTAGTTGCTTGCAATAACCCTTGAAATGTACTGCCGTCTTGTTTTTTGAAAATAATTTTTCTATCTGTTACTTTTCCTGTTTCAAACCATGTTTTTAGAGAATCATTCATCTCTTCCCAGGCATTCTTAGGCACATGTTCGAAGATTGGCTTTCCTAAAATCTCTGATTTTGCATATCCTAGATTTGCTGCATATGTTGAATTACAGTCAAGAATGATCCCAATTGAATTAATTCTCCTCCACATTACTGGTGCATCTTTTAGAATTTTTCTTGCTTCAGTTTGAATCATTTTTTAAAATTATATTTACTACTTATTAAATTGAAATCTTGTCAAAACCACTGATCTAGGTTTTGACTTTTTCTCTCTAATGCTTTTTTTAATCTATTTAGAGTAGATTGAATTCTATCTTCAGAAAAACTTCTCTCTTTGACTAGATAGTTTGTTATTGCATCATAATCTACTTCTTCAAAAATAACTTCATCTACGTCTGCAACTTCTGGCTCCAAAAAGATTTTTCGTATCTGTTGATAGTCTATTCCGTTTAGTTGTTCTTGAATTTGAGGAATGTCCTCTAGTCTTGAATGTTGTTTTATCATTTTTAATGCAGTTTTTGGACCTATCCTTTCAAATCCATTTGGATTAAAATCAGTACCAATCAATATTCCTACATCGATTAACTCTTCCCTTGTTAACCCTATTGCATCTAATGTTTTTTGTGTTTCAATAATTTCTGGAAGCACATCGATGTATGTATTCCTATTTGGAATTTTTCTTCTTCCACTATTTGTGAAATTTCTTACCAATCTTTTTGCCCCACATAAAATAGAATCAAAGTCTTGACTGGCTGATGCATATGCTTGTCCTGTGTTAGTTAGATGTGCAGCAGTAGCTTCTCCTTCTGATGGTGCATCAATGTATGGAATTCCAAAACATTTCAAAAGTTGTTTTGATTCCTTTACCATCCCATCTCTCATACTTGTTGTTTGTTGTGCATATTTTCTTGCATCTTCCATATTTCCTTCAGCTATTGCTTTTTCGTATTTTACAGTTGCATCTTTTTTGATCTGTTTTCTTCGTTCAATTTCTGCAGTTTTTAATGACGGTGGTTTTCCATCAAATACGTAAACTGGTTTTATTCCTAATGATAAAAAATTGACATTTCTATAAAGTAACCCACTGAGATGGCTTGTAATCCTCCCTTCCGCATCTGATAATTGTAATCCGTCAGGCCCTCTAATACTTGCCAGGAACTGGTAAATTGCATTGTATGCATCAATTGCAATTATTTTTGTAGAAAATGCCTCTAGAGTTGTTTTCTCTCTGACTACTAGGTCTTTTAGATTTAGTCCCATGAAAAACTATGAACATTTTGTGTTATTTTGGGTTTATCTTTTAATGGCTGATCTGTATTTTTATTCCTTTTTCATGAATATTTAATTTGATTTCCATTTTTTTGTGAAATTGATTTAATATATGAACAATGTTTGGATTTTATCTTGAATGATATTGATATTCCTGCTAGTTTACAGGATAAAATTTTTGAAATACGCTCAAATTCTGATGGTTTAATTTTAAAAATAATTTCTTATTTTCCTTTCTCTGAATTAGAAAAACAAAATATCATTTCTGTATTGAATCAGCCTAATTTTTCTGGTTTTCATTCAATTTTTACTGATTATGTAAGTGAGGATGAATGGAGCAAAACTAAGGATCAAATTAAAAATAGATTTAGAAATGAACTTTTTGATATTGATGATACGTCATAATTTCATTTGACTTTGCTTTATTATGGAGAAAATCTTAGAATAACTGCCGGGATAGCCAAGCGGTAAGGCGGCTGTCTCGAAAACAGCTACGTGAAAACGTGCAGGGGTTCGAATCCCTTTCCCGGCGTTGTCTTTTCAGCTAAATACCATACATTTCTTGATACAAAATATTTCGAGAATTTATCATTGTCATAGAAAAGTCCATAAATATAATATATTTCAGATCACATTGTACAAATTGAAAATTAAATTTATTCTCATTTTTATTTTAGTTGTTTCCCTTGGATTTCATGTGCCATCAGATGCATATGCTGCAGATGGTGATGTAACATCTACAGAAGAGATTAACGACTCCACTGCAAACGGTCCTGAACTAGGTAATACTCATAATTTTGGAATATCTATTGCAAACATTGGGGACTTGGATGGTGATGGTGTAAATGACTTGGCAGTTGGTGCACATGGTGATGATGATGGAGGTACTAATCGTGGTGCCATACACATTCTTTTTATGAACACTGACGGTTCTGTAGACTCTACTGAAGTGATTAACGACTCCACTGCAAACGGTCCTATACTAACTGATAATGATTACTGGGGTAGATCTATTGCAAACATTGGGGATTTGAATGGTGATGGTGTAAATGACATTGCTGTTGGTGCAACTAGTGATGATACGGATGAAACTGGTAATACCAGTGGAGGTACTAATCGTGGTGCCGTACACATTATGTTTATGAACACTGACGGTTCTGTAGACTCTACTGAAGTGATTAACGACTCCACTGCAAACGGTCCTGAACTAAGTAAT
>PBZV01000001.1 GCA_002730325.1 Nitrososphaerota archaeon | reverse complement strand
TTTTCATTGCAGGATCAAAGTTTCCAACTCCTGGAAGCAATAGTCCAGAATAAACATTTTCCACATCAAAGGAAGTAATTACATCAACTGTAGTTCCAGCACTCTCCAAGGAATTTTTTAAGCTGAAAATATTTCCAGCGCCGTAATCAAAGATTGCAACTTTCATTACATTGAACCTTTAGTACTTGGAATTCCTTTTTGTTTCGAATCAAGTGATACTGCACGTCTCAATGCAACAGCTAGAGATTTTATTGCAGCCTCTACTTTATGGTGATCATTTTCTCCATACTTTACAGTAAGGTGTATGCAACTATTCAGATTTTGCAGAAGAGATATGAAAAAGTGTTCCAAATCTTCTTTTGACATATCTTCAATTTTGTTGCGTTTTATGGACAGAGTCAGTTTTGAGAATGGTCGCTTTACCAAATCAATTGAGGCCTCAGCTATGGATTCATCCATTGGTACGGCTGCATTTCCAAATCTAGTGATTCCTTTTCTTGAATCAAGTGCTTTGTCAATTGCCTGACCTATTGTAATTGCCGTATCCTCAATTAAGTGATGTTCAATGTTGTCATTTGTTTTTGCCACTACTTTGAGATCCATCAAAGAGTGCTTTCCAAAGGATACAATCAAGTGATCAAGAAAATTAATCCCAGTTTTGATATCAGTTTTACCTGTTCCATCAAGATTTACTGAAACAGTGATTGATGTCTCTTGTGTACTTCGTTTGATGGTAGATTTTCTAGATTTCATGATTTCCTCAGAATTAAACAAAGAACTATTCTAAATTTAATATTTTTGGAAGATTGTTAATAGAGTCAATTACCAGGATTGCGCCATTTTTCTCAAACAATGCAAGTTTCTCTTCAGGGGCTTTGCTAGTGCCAATAATGCCACAAAATACAACTTTACGCCCAGTTTCAGTGACTTTTTTGGCCATGATAAAGTCCTCCATAGAATCTCCCACATACAACGTAGTTGTACCATTTATTCCAGAAATACAACGGATTAAGGATTCAGGATTAGGTTTTGCAAGAGAACGGGGCTCATCTTCTAAAAATAGAGAATTTTTCAAATCAAATTTCTCCATTAATCCCTGAAGTGAGTATTTTACGGATTCATATCCTCGTCCTGTAACCATCCCAATTTTTCTTGAAAACTTTTTTTCCAATTTTTCAAGTAAATCAGAATTTACAATTACATCATCATACTTTATCAATCCAGTTTCAGAAAATCTAGATTTTATTCCAAATAATTTAAGATATAATTCTGGTCCATAAAATAATTCATCAAAAATTCTATACAGAACATTGTCATGATGAGTTCCAGGATATTCAAGAAGGTTTTTGATTTCAGAGACATCCACAATATCATTCAAATATTTCTCAACTGAAATTATTCCACTAGTATCAGCATTTTCAATTACTTTAAAAATAAATTCCATCTGATCTTTTTGTAATTTCTTAGCTGCAACAATACATAAAATTGCAGCATATGCCAAATCAACTTCGTCATTAAATCCACCAGTAGATTTGAAACCATCAATTATTTTATGATTAATGGAAATTCCATTAGTAACATCAGTAAAATTTTCTAAAATATACTGTACAGTTTTAGTAATGGTACTGTCATAAGATTTTGTAATATCAATCAATACTCCATCACAATCAAAAACTATTGCATCAAGAGAATCAATAGTAAATGAATCATCTAAATAAATTCCAGGGAATCTTTGTTGCAAAGTCATCCCAATAAATCACGTATTGCAAGTAAAAATTTAGAGTTCATCTCTTTTGTTCCAACAGTTACTCTAAGACAACCTGAATGATTTCCAATTTTCCCTAATTTTCTAATAGATATTCCTTGTTCGGCTAATGCAGAATATACTCGCTTGTACGAATCAAACGCATCAAAGAGTACAAAATTTGCTTTAGAATCAAATACTTCAAAAGCATCATATTTTCTCAAATTTTCTATGATTCTTGTTCTTTCAGATTTAATCAAATCAGCTGCACCATACATTAAATCTACTTTTTCCAAGGCTAAAATTCCAGATTCTATAGTAATAGTACTCAAAGGGTATGGATACTGTAAGACATTCATAAACGCTTCAGTGAATTTTTTGTTTGCTACAAAATATCCAAGACGTAATCCTGCCAATCCAAATGATTTTGATAATGTACGAACTACAATCAAATTATCTTGAGTCTTTGCCATTTTTGTTAAAGAGTAATCGGCAAATTCTCCATATGCCTCATCAATTATTACAAGACCGTCAAAGGATTTGACAAATTTCTGCAATTGGTTTTTTGTAAATGTAAATCCAGTAGGGTTATTTGGCGAATCCAAATATAAGATATCAGCATCTTTTGATCTCTTTTCAAATTCTTTAATATCTAATTTCATATCATCAGAAAATGGTATTGCAATTAGAGGTATAGAATATAATTTGCATCTCTCCTCAAAGAATCCAAATGTAGGATTTGATGTTAGTACTTTAGTATTTTTTGATGCAAAATGAGATAAAATCAAATCCAATATTTGATCAGAACCATTTCCAACTCCAATCATAGATGCAGGAACTTTAGCAAATTTTGAGAGCATTTTAATTAATTCATCAATTCTNCCAAGAGGGTATTCTCTTACATCAGAATTTTTTCTTGCAGTAGATAGTATATCATTTTGAAACTGTTTTGGCATTACATAATTTTCATTTGAATCAAGTTTCATTGAATCAGGGATNAAATCAGGTTTTTTGTATCCACCNATTNANGTGAGTTTTTCTATTTTTTTATCAAACCAATTTTTCATTTCAATCTACCTCTAACTGCTTCATAGTGATTGTATAATCCCTCAGATGNAGTCAANNCATNAAGNGNTTTTGAGATTTTAGATAGNGANGACTTGGAACTTGTNACNANAGTGTTNATTTTTATAAAATCAAANATAGATAANGNACCNCGAATTTTTCCNAATCCATTTGTNGGAAGAATATGATTTGAGCCTAAAANATAGTCACTAGCAGATGATGGAGAGTAATTTCCCAATAAAACTAGGCCAGAGGTAGTAATTTTTGCAGAATCTGATTCAGGATTTCTAGTCATAATTTGTAGGTGTTCTGGAGANAAAATATTTGCAAGTTCAATCATTTCTGTTTTTGTCTTAACAATTGCAATAAATCCATTATTTTTCAGACTAGATTTTACAATTTTTCCTCGTTTGATTTTTGGNAATATCTCTGAAATACTTTGAGAGACTGACTTTGCTAATTTTTCAGAAATTGTAATGCAGTAACAAAATGTGTCAGATGAATGTTCAGANTGNGAGATTAAATCAAGTGCAATATATTTTGGATCAGCTGATGAATCTGCAATAATTCCAAGTTCGGTNGGTCCTGCAAGCATATCAATTCCCGTACTATCACTTACCAAAGATTTTGCTGCAGTTACAAATGCACCACCAGGTCCTACAATTTTATCAACTGGAGGAATAGATTTTGTACCATAAGATAATGCAGCAATTGCTTGTGCACCACCTGTCTTGTAAATTTCATCAGCACCAGAAATTTTTGCAGCAACTATAGTTAATGGATCAATTTTCCCCTTGCTATTTGGCGGGGAGACTGCTACAATTCTTTTAACTCCTGCAGTTTTTGCAGGAACTATTGACATTACAGCAGAGCTAGNATATTTTGCCAGNCCACCAGGGATATAGCANCCAACACTTNCAATTGGNATGAATTTCTTTGAGATTTTAATTCCGTCATGATTGATGTTTTTATTTTTTAACAGTGATTTTAATGCCGATTCAGTTTTTTGTANTCTAGATTTTGCCNGACGTATTGCAGAAATTTCTGATTTTNAAACANCAGAGAATGCAGATTTTATCTCAGCTTCAGATACNCGTAAAGATGAAATTGTTGCACCNCTGAATTTTTTCTCATATTGTCGTATAGATTTATCACCATTTTTTTTGACATTATTAAGAATAGATTCAACAATTTTCTTNTTTTTTTGAGGCTGTTTTGGAATTACAGAGGCAGCAAATGATTGAAGATTAGTTACTTTGATTGTTTTTATCAATTTTCCTCATCACGCTTTATCTCCTCAAGTTCTAAGATTTGTCTTGGTTCATGAACTACCAATCCTTGAGCAATCTTTCTCAGTTTAGGGATAAGTTTGTGATATTCTTCTTTTTTAATTACAGTGTTTACTCCAAACCAACCATCTTCACTTAATGGAGATATGGTTGGTCTTTTCAGAGAAGGCATCTGAGATAGCAATTTCTTTAGATTTTTCTCCTCGACATTTAGATAGATATGGAGATATTTACGACCAATAACTGCACCTTTCATTAGAGTTACAATATCGAAAATTTTCTCACGTTTTTTTGGATCTTTTAATGATTTTTTATTTACAATCAAGTGAGCAGTTGAAGTAAGGACTTCGTCTACAATTTTTAGCTTATTTTGTTTTAGAGTAGTTCCAGTTTCAGTTACATCCATTATTGCATCAACATCCTCAGGAGGTTTTGCTTCAGTTGCACCAAANGATAGATGAATTTGAACNTCTTTGTTGTTGCCCAGTCTCATCCAAGGAGTAACAATTAGTGGATCTTTTGAGCCATAATATTTTTTATAAGATTTTAGTTGTTTTAGGAATTTGGATGCAGTAGTTAGGTATTCAGAGGATATTCNAAGTGTCTTTTTCTTTTTTCCATAATCTGCAACCATTTCATCAAGATTTTTGTAACGATATTTGTCAGGAAATGCAATTACTAGTCTAATTTTTCCATATTCTAAATCTAAAATTGGTTCAACATCTGAATTTGTTTCCCCTACCCAGTCTTTTCCAGTAATTCCAACATCATACAATCCTTCTGCAACTAATGTAGGAATCTCTTGGGGACGAAGCATTTTGACTACAATACTTGGATCATCCAAGTAAACTCGNTAAGTTCTACTTTTACGAGTAACTTTAGTCCAGGACTTTTCTAATAGCTTGAATGTAGCATCTTCCAAACTTCCCTTAGGTATTGCAAATTTTACATCAGACATTTTCAATTTTTTTTGTACTTTGGTCATATAATAGCATAATTAAATTTGATCAAGTAATTCTTTTGCCTTTTCAAGTGAAATACTTTTTTGTTCAATCATTTTTTGAACAATTTCATCTATTTGTTCAGATGTAGCACCNGCGGCAGNTGCNAGATTTCTAGCATGTAANCGCATGTGGCCCTTTTGAATTCCTTCAGTTGAAAGTGCTCTAATTGCACTGTAATTTTGAGCAAGACCAGTTGCAGCCATAACACATGCAAGTTCTTGTGCAGATTCTGCGCCAAGAATTTTTGTACATACTTTGGCTACAGGATGAACATTTGCAATTCCACCTACAATTCCAACAGAAAGAGGGATTTCAAGTTCGCCTATCAAATTACCATCACTGTCTTTACTCCATTTACTCAGAGATCTGTATTGTCCTGATTTTGCAGCATATGCATTGGCAGCAGCTTCAATTGCACGACTATCCTGTCCAACAGCATTAGCAACGGCAATAGTTCCATTCATGATTCCCTTGTTGTGAGTGACTGCTCTGTACACATCATTATCTGCAAACTCAAATGCCAAAATAATATTATCAACTACTTGNTCNCCTCCAACAGCTTCTTTTTCAAATACTGCATGGNCTTTGACCATTCGTCTAGTAGAATAATTTGATAAAATTCTCAGTAATGTTTTCCCACCAGTAATTTCTTCAATTAATGGAGATACTGCCTCACACATTGTATTTGTAATATTTGCACCCATTGCATCNCCTACATCAATTAGTAACTCTGCAATGAGCATTTTGCCTGATGGGGNATCAATTACCTTACAAGTGATTTCTTTTGCACCCTTGTTCATTTTTGGTAAGGAATTACTTTTAGAATTTGCAAGTGTGATAATTTTATTTGAAGATAAANTAATTTTTTGAATNGCAGAATCAATATCTACATCTAAAATTTGGATTTGACCAATACTGTAGGACTCATCNGCAGTTACCTTAAACCCNCCTTTAATTCGTGCAACTTTTGCACCTTTTGATGCTGCAGCAATAACAGATGGTTCTTCAATTACCATTGGAATAACATAATCTTTATCNTTAATTTTGAAATTTGTTGCAACACCTAATGGAAGTGAAAATGTACCAATTGCATTTTCTACCATCTTATCTGCATTATCAAATGAAATNCCCCCATTGTTATTTTCTAAAGTATCCAAATCATCNTTTGATAAATTTGAAAAGGCTGCAACAATATCCAGTCTTTCTTTTCTTGATTTTTCAAAAAACTTTGAAATTGATGAGTCAGTCATTTTATTTTATTATCCTCAATAGTTTATCATCAGTACTNTCCGGAAAACCTTTTCCATCAGTATTTGATGTAATTACATAAAGACTGCCATCATGACTTTCCACTACATCTCTTACACGCCCAATTCCACTTAAAATTGATTTTTGAGAACTCAATCCTTCCTCAAAATCTAACTGNTATAGATTAGATGCCCTCATAGATGCTAAAATAAATGGATAGTCAAAATCAATTGCATCACCAGAATAAAATAAAATTCCACCTGGTTCAATACTTGGATCATAACANAAAATAGCATCCTCAAAATTTACATCTCCTGAACATTCTANTTGAGGCCAACCATAATTTTTCCCAGATAAAATTAGATTAATTTCATCATTTTTTTCTGGACCAANTTCTGCAACATACAAGTTNCCTTCATCATCCCAAGTCATTCCNTGTGGATTTCTAAATCCTAATGCATAAACNGGAGAATCANCAAATGGGTTATCATCAGGAATTGTTCCATCATCATTTAGTCTAAGAATTTTTCCAGATAAAGAATCAAGATCTTGAGGTAAATGAGATGCNTCAGATGTAGTACCTGTACCCACAAATAATTTTCCATCAGGACTAAATTTCAAAAATCCNCCATTTGTAAACGAGGAGCCAGGAATTTTATCAAATATTATTTTTACATCTTGTAATTTATTTTCAAATTCAGTAATTTGGATGATTTTATTCCATAGTTCTCCATTTTCCTGATATGTTAAGAAAACATAGACAAAATGATTATTATTAAAATCNGGATGTAATGCAATTCCAATTAATCCACCATCAAAAACATCAGCTGTTCNAAATGTAGCTAATGGAGAATCAAGTAAAAGNTNATTTTCAATAATTCTGATTTGTCCGTCTTGTTCTGTGACAAAAATTCGATCATCAGCAACTGCTATAGCTCGAGGTTTTTTGAGGTTTTCAGCCAAAATNTTTACNGAATCATTTTCAGAATTTGTCGTAGGAGCGGGTAACGGAATTGGATCAGTAGGNGANGTTAAAACNAATACTGAAAATATTATAGCNCCAACAATTGCAATGATTTGNATTTTTTTGTCCANGAAAAGAGAATCTTTTGAAATCCTATTAATTACTTTAAAAATTTGATAAAGCGTATATACGGCAAATCATCTTTTATCGATCAGCGGGGTGGGGAAGCCAGGTCATCCCGGCGGGCTCATAACCCGCAGTTCAGTAGTTCAAATCTACTCCCCGCTACTTTTCATANACNTGAAACCAAGATAGNGANGCATCAAATTTTGTAGGCTTGTTAGTTNTTCCNAGTCTCTGCACAGGCCTAGATAGATGTCTNTGAGCAGNNATTTTTGGAAGGTATAGTTGTTTTTTGATTTTNCTTGAAACCTCAACAATCATTTTTTTGGGATTTTTTTTCCCACAACGTACACATTGAAATCCCTGATTTTGACCCTTAGATTTCATTTTTTTNTTGCATTTTTTACACANNGGATTTGTTTTAGAGTAATTTTTTTCAAGAGAAATAATTTTGATGTATTCTAAATTAATTATTCTAGGAAAATTTTTGGATGCTTTTCTAACTCCACCTCCAACTTGTATTGTATCTCCTTTGATTAAATTTGAGGCAACNCTTAGCATTCCAGTGGGTTTGTAAACTGCACACCAAAATTCATAATTCTCAGAAATAATTTTGAAAAAAACATGTCCTCCTTTTACAATTTTTGGAGAGTTTGATACAATCCCAGTAATATTTCCTGAAGCATAAGGTTTCATGGTTTGATGATTCAATTTATTTTTCAAATGATCACCAGTTCCNTGATTAGATTTGAATATCATGTAACCNTCTAGTTTTTCATCACTTTGNATCATCTTGGTTGCATAAACTAATGAATCCACATTTTCTCCTCTAACACCATAAAAAACAGGATCAGGTCCATGAGGNGCAATTAAGATTTTNCCTTTTTTTGTATCAAAACTGTTAAACGTATTTGGAAATGTATTTTCTTGCATTNTTTTTACACTTTGTGTAGAAATTTTTCTTTCTTTTCCAAATTTTGGTTTTTTACGATAACTCAAAAGTTCCAATGTATGATCTTTGAAATCATAACCAATTGCACCAATTGCTCCAACTAATCCTTGACCATTTCCNTGATAGAAAAATTCAAGATTATTTTTTTTAGCAAATATTTTTGCATTNTTACGATTAATTAATTGCCATAAAGCTAGATTACTAAAATCAGTAAATTCTGAAGGGATTAAATCACTTTGAAAAAATACCAAACCAGGATTTGCCCCATTTTNAGTATCAGAATATTTTGAAACAAGGTTTTTAATTTGATTTTTTACTTTAGANGGATTACTAGTTTTTATTTTAATAGAAACAGCTCCATTCCCTCGTGTTTTCCATGGAATATTGGGATTAAATCGAATTAGTCTTGGAAAATCAAGAAACTCAGTTTTTTGTNTTTGGAGCAAATCAACAATTTTGTAGGCAAGAAAAGTAGTACACATTCCTTTAGGCGAATCAGTATCATCAAAACCNATGTTAAGAGTTGTNTCCTGNGTCATAATTGATTAAAACGACTCAGACATTTTTAGTTGTTGTAGTGTTCAGTTGATTTAAATTAATAAAGTGACNTCCCAAGCTAAATTGATCATTATAGACGANGAACGAATTTTCAAAGAAATTGAAGAGAANGATCCTGTATCAGTTTCATTAAATGGGCCTGATGGAATTTTACCACAAGTTCAAGAGACTGCTATTAAAATTTCTGAGAAATTTGGAATCCCAACTTATGTTCTAGCAGATACAACATGGGGAACTTGTGATATGAATTCTATGGGTTCAAAAGTTCTTGGGGCAGATATTCAATTCAATATTGGACATACAATTAACACAGAAGTATATGAAAAGAATTTGATTTTAATTGATGCNTTTGATGATGTTGAATTTGATAGTGTTGCAAAAAAATGTACAGAGTTGTTAAAGGGAAAAATTATTTCGCTAGTAACAGATAGTCAGCATTTGCATCAAGTTGACAAAGTTGAAAAAATTTTTACAGAAAATGGAATTACAGTTAAGATTGGAAAGGGCAAAGGACAGTTAAATGATGGCCAAGTGTTTGGTTGTGAATTTTATCCTGCATCGGAATTAAAAAAAGAAGTTGACGCGTATGTATTTTTAGGACAAAGTAATTTTCATGCATCAGGTATTGCATTATCTACTAATTTACCAACATACATTTTAGATCCTTACTTTAATGAAGTAAGAGAAATTTCAGAATTTGCTCAAAAATTAAAAAAGAAAGCAACTCTTGCAATTTACAAAGCAGCTGATGCAAAATCATTTGGAGTAATTGTGGGATTAAAAGAAGGCCAANTATCCAAAGTATTTGCTTTAAAAATTAAAAAAGATTTAGAAAAAGAAGGNAAAAAAGTTCAATTATTTGCATTAACTGANATTACAAATGAAAGATTAAGAAATCTCAAAGGNATTGATGCATTCATTCAAGTTGCNTGCCCAAGAATTTCCACAGATAATCAATTTGACAAGCCAGTTTTGTCTACNCCTCAAGCAAATGCGCTTCTTAAAATTTTAAGAAAAGAGAGTATTGAAGGNTATTTTGAAATCCCTCATTGGTTATAGTTAAATGGTTAATTTTTGAAATTTAGGATTTTNAAATAATTGTTCAAATGATTTNGATTTTTTTGCTTTAGATTTGAATTTAATTTCTTGAGAAATTGCTTGTTCTAGAATGTTTAAAGANTCATCAAATTTTAACAACATTGCAAAATTACAGGATTTNTCAAATAGGACATCCCCATTATTGGNATAATCNTTCAATATTTTATTACANCAAAGAATTGCATCATCNAATCTTTCTAATGAAAATAATATACGNTCTTTATGATATAGANCAATGTTATATTTTGGATTTTTTTTTAAAATTTCATCACATAATGTTAATGCTTTTTCAAAATGTCCTTGTTTTCGAAGAGAAGAAATTTTGTTTACCAATACTGAAAAATCNTTTGGGGATATTNGTANAGCAATATCATAACAATCAATTGCNTTATCATAATCTTTGAGTTTACTTAGGGCATATCCCTTATTGTTCAGAGAGCTAAGATGTTCAGGAGTTTCATTTAAAATTTTATCATAACANGATATGGCTTCTTTTAATTTNCCTTGGAGAAACAATCTATTACCCTCATCTAAAAATGAGTTANTTTTAGGATCTACCATAATTCATCACATATTGGGTTTGATCAAAATTTTTCCAAAAAGCCCTTTTCCTTTTAGCATNTTTGTATGGGCATCTACCGCTTGNTCTANTGAATAAACTGAATCAATAATAGATTTGATTTTACCTTGGGACATCCAGTATAGACCTTGNTCTAGTTCTGCCCTAGTCCCTTGAGTTGAGCCCAAAATATTGATTCCTTTAAAGAAAATATGACGTAAATCAGTTTTTGCGTCATAACCAGTTGTTGCACCAGTNGTTACAATTGTTCCACCATAATTTAGTAATGTTAGTTCCTTGTTCCAATGAGTTCCACCGATATGTTCAAAAATTACATCAACTCCAGGTGCATCACCAAGAGGTTTTGGAATTTTTTTTGCAATTGATCTAACTTGTTTATGCCAATCATCATCTCTATGATTTACAGCATAATCAGAACCTAATTCNAATAATTTATCTAATTTGTCAGGACTTGCAGTTGCAATAACAGTACATCCAAAAAGTTTTGCAATTTGAATTCCANAAGTTCCAATACCGGAACTNCCACCCATCACCAATACTATTTGTCCAGGGATNATTTTTGCTCTACCAACNAACATATGCCATGATGTTAACAATGTCATTGATGCAGCAGCTGCATCATCATATGATACATTGTCAGGAATTTTTACGACATTAACTTCTGGAAGATGAGTAAATTCACAATAACCNCCCCAAAGNGGACCTGTTTCAAATCCCCAAATTGAACGCTTTTTACAATCATATTCTCGTCCANCAGTGCAGGCTTTACAAACTCGACAAGACATATTTCCATGAGATACAACTCTGTCTCCAACTTTGATATTTTTAACATCACTTCCAACTGCAGTTACCTCACCTGCAGCATCAGTTCCAGAAATATGNGGGAGAGGGATTGCCAATGGTTTTCCCCTCATACCCCAAATATCATCATAGTTTGATGCAGCAGTAATTACCTTGAAAACTACTTCATTTGATTTTGGTTCAGGAATAGGAATATCTTTGATTTGTAAGATTTTTGAGAAATCATCATCTTCAGTATATTTTTCATATACTAGTGCCTTCATGATTTTTTTCAGATTTTTGAAGATATATGATTTGCCAAGACAAAATTAACCATAAACAATTATAATCATAAAAACAAAATTNTTCATTATGTCTGAAAACGCAACATTTCCAGGTGATAAAATAGCATCTATTGAAGAATANGAGGCTGGAGATAATACTTTTGATGATGGNGATATGGTTCGTGCAGCTACANTAGGGGAAAAAGANATGNATAAAACAACACGTACTGTNAGCATCAAACATCCAAAACTTCTATCAATTCCAAAAGTTGGAGACGTGATTATCGGAACAGTTGCAGCAGTAATGTCATCAATGATTGCAGTATCAATTGATTACATCAATGGTGAACCTACCACATCTAAAGTAGAATGTGTATGTGGAACACGAAATTTAAGAATCAGAAATGTAGCNTTGGTTAATGATATTGTTGCACTAAAAATTCTCAATCATCTTAATGGAACAATTCATGCGACAATTAGTGAACCAGAATTGGGAANTATATTTACAAAGTGTAGAAAATGTGGANGTAAAGTTGTTTCAATGAGAGATGCAATAAAATGCACAGAATGTTCATGGATTGATGAAAGAAAACTTTCTACAAATTTTGGCAAAAACAATTTTGTTAAATTGAGAGANTANAAATGACAAGTATTTCGTTCCAAGGTGAACGNGGTGCATATAGTGAAGCTGCAGCAAAATCATTTTTTGATAATATTGAAACTATACCATTTGCAACATTTGCAGANATTTTAGAAAGTACATCAAAAGGGAATTCAGAATATTCAATTTTACCTGTAGANAATTCATTAGAAGGNAGTGTTGGTGAAAGTTATGATCTNCTTTATTCAACNTCACTAAATGTTACTGGGGANATTTATCATAGAGTTGAACATTGTTTAATNGGAATAGGAAAATTAGAAGATGTGGATACAGTTTATTCACATCCACAAGCATTAGGTCAATGCAGAAAATTTATTGAAAAACACAACATGAAAACAATTCCAGCATATGATACTGCAGGCAGTGTAAAAATTATCAAAGAATTAAACAAGAAAAATTGTGCGTGTATTGCCAGTAAGACATCNTCATCAATTTACAATATGCCTATAATTTCTGAAAACATTGCAAATAACTCAAATAATTATACACGATTTTTNATATTATCTAAAAAAGAATCAACACAAACAGAAAATGATAAAACATCAATTATTTTTTCCATCAANCATGAACCNGGTTCATTGTTTAGAATTATAGAAAATTTCCACAAAAATAATGTGAATCTTACAAAAATTGAATCAAGGCCTACAAAATCCAACACATGGGAATATAATTTCTATGTAGACTTTGAAGGAAACGCAAAAAATTCTAAAATTTNAGAAATGTTAGAAAAAATAAAACAAGAATCATTATTTATGAAAGTTTTAGGATCGTATCCTTCAGCAAAATTAAGCTAAAAGCCTTTAGGTTTTCTTAAAGTAAACCCCATACTAAATCCAATAATCACCACACCTGAAGTTATTACAACTAGATGGTANGTAAACAAGATAGGGTCTTGTGTTAAATTCAATGATGCATTTACTTGTAAATCAGTTGAACCTAAATTTTGTAATTTAATCATAGTAACACCATCATCAAGATGAANCCAGTCNAAAGTTGCTTCACCAGTATACGANGTNTTAGGTATTTGCAACCCATCACCAGGGCTTGACAATTTCAGATCAAATTTTTCACCAGTGATACTCATTGTTTGGCTAGCNCCACTATTAGCACGAATTTGATAAGAAGTAGATTCACCTACTCCAAATGTTTCATTTAGTTCAATTGTTTTAAAATCAAAGGATACAATTAAAGAATAAAGCCCAATTCCAATAATTGCNCTACCAACAATTATTCCAATAATAGTTCTTTTGGACATCATAATAAAATNACTTCAAANGGTGTTTAAAAAATTAACTACATCAATGAAACGTCATGAGGCTGACTTTCTGCAAATCCAGCTCTTGACATTTTGATAAACTCTGCATTTTCCTGCATTTGAGGGATTGTANGGGCTCCACAATAGCTCAATCCAGAGCGAACACCGCCTGAAAGTTGTTTTAAGATATCAACTACCGTTCCTTTGTATGGAACCATAGCCTCAACTCCTTCTGCCACATAATCATTNAGATCATCATCAAATGAAAGTGAGCCTGTTTCCTTAGATTTTCTACCAATTGATGCAGCAAGAGATGCCATTCCACGGTAAACTTTGAATCGTTTTCCATTTTTAGTCAAAACTGTACCGGGGGATTCATCAGTTCCACCAAGCATACTACCTACCATTACAGATGAAGCTCCAGAAGCCAATGCCTTTGTTGCATCACCAGAAGTTCGGGTTCCACCATCAGAAATNATTGGNANACCATAGTCATTACCAATTTTTGCACAATCCATTACAGCAGTTAATTGAGGAACACCAGAACCAGTAATTACTCGAGTTATACAAATAGAACCAGAACCTACTCCAACTTTAACCGCATCTACTCCTGCTTTGATTAAATCTTCAGCGCCTTGAGCTGTTGCAATATTTCCTGCAATTAATTCACAATTNGGAAATGCTTTTTTAATATTACGAACTGTANTGATTGCATTTTCACTATGTCCATGTGCAATATCAACAACAAGCACATCAACACCTGTTTCTAAAAGAGATTCACTTCTTTCTAAAAAGTCGCCTTTTACACCAACTGCAGCTCCAACAAGAGGNCTTCCTTTCTTATCCTTAGAGGCATTTGGNAAATCTGCGTTATTTGTAATATCTTTACTCGTGATCAAACCTTTGATANTTCCCAAATCATCAACAATGGGTAATTTCTCAACTCTATGTTTATGTAAAATTTCTTTGGCCTCATCTAATGTTACACCAGGTTTNGCAGTTACAACATCTTTTGTCATAATNTCACTAATAGTTCCACTTGTATTTGCAAACAATAAATCACGTTCAGTTACTATTCCAACTAATTTAGAATCAGAGTCAACAACTAAGAGNCCAGAAACTTCTTTGTCTTCAGCATATTCTTGAGCATCATTAATTGATTTTTCTTGATTTATAGAATATGGATTTTCAATCATTACACTGCCTGAACGTTTTACTTTNAGAACTTCATTTGCCTGTTCTTTAATTGTCAANAATCTATGAANAATTCCAATCCCACCAGCACGAGCCATGGCTACAGCCATTGAAGATTCAGTGACGGTATCCATATTTGCACTCACAAATGGAATGTTAATNGAGATATTTCGAGATAATTTTGTGCNNAGATCGGTTTGACTTCTACTTGTNATATCTGAATATTTGGGTACCAGTAGAACNTCGTCAAAAGTTAATCCTTCTTTGAATTCCAATGAAACCTTGTATTGAAAGTTTGAGATTAATTATAAGCCTTTACGTTATTTTGAGAGATTTGAAGCTATAATGATGGCATCTCTTGTGGCGCCTACATTATGAGTACGAATAATGTCAGCACCATTAATCACAGAAATAGATTCTGCTGCGATCGAACCAANTAACCGATCAGCAGGNTTTTCTAATCCCAAAATACTTCCAATAAAGGATTTGTTTGAAACTGAAACTAAGATAGGNAAATTTTGTTTTATCAATTTTAGATTTTGAATTATANTNAGATCTCTTTTAACCCAATCTGATTTAATTTTTGTAAAAAATGGACCNTGACCAGTTTTTCTGAAAAATCCAATTGCAGGATCTAAAACAATTTTTTCATTGGGGACACATGATTTTTTAGCAATTTTCAAACTTTCTCTAAGAAGTCTTTTAGTAGAAACAACATCATTGCCAGAAACGNTTTTAGAATCATATGCACACAAAATCAAAGAGGGGGAAAAATCTGNAATTACATCTTGCATTTTGTTGTCAAATTTTAATCCTGAAATATCATTGATTATTTCTACNCCATGNTCTAAAGCAATTCTAGCAACATTAGATCTACACGTATCAACAGAAATAGGNAAATTTGAAAAATTTTGAATTATNTTAATTGCATTNATGATTCGTTTAATTTCAGTTTTTTCAGAAACTNTTGTGGATAGATANGGAGCCGTAGACATTCCTCCAACATCAATAAAATCAGCACCATCACTTTCCATCTGTTTTACAGAATTTTTAATGTCATTTTTGTTGAGATTAATGGATTTTTTATAAAATGACTCAGGACTTGTGTTNAGAATACCCATTATACGTACAGGATTTTTACCGCCAACACCNACATTTGCTATTTTAGTCACATGGTTTATCAAAAACTAATACAATTTGAGTCATATGATGATTTCAGGATGGAAGAAAAAATATTCAGATATTTTAAAGGAATTCAAGTATAATGAGAAGAGAGACATAGAGTCAGCTATAATTTTAGACTCAATCTTAAAAAAATCAAAGATCAATGAAAAAATTTCCAGTCTAATTAAAGATAAATCAGTTTTTGTGATTGGATCAGGTCCTTCCCTGTCAACTGCAATCCCAAAATTAAAAAAATTAAAGAAATCAGTGAAAATTGCAGCTGATAGTTCAGTTAAACCCCTTGTAGAAAACGGAATAATTCCAGATATTGTAATTACAGATTTAGATGGAGATGAAAAAACTTTGGAGAAAATTTCCAAAAAATCAATTTTTGTTATTCATGCACACGGGGACAATATTGAGAAATTAGAGTTTTCCAAAAAATTCAAAAAAGCTATTGGAACCACTCAATCAAATCCATTTAATAAAATACAAAATTTTGGAGGATTTACAGACGGAGATAGAGGGGTATTTCTAGCAAGTAATTTTGGTGCAAAAAAAATTATTTTGTTTGGAATGGATTTTGGAAAAAGAATTGGAAAGTTTTCAAATACAAAAAAGTCAGAAAGGGAAATTAAATTAATGAAATTAAGTAAAGGAGAATCACTTTTAGAATGGTTAGCAACTAGAACAAAATCAGAGTTATTTACTACATCTAAACCAATTAAAGGATTTAAAAAAATTCCATACAAACATGTAGATATTACAATTACCTAGAATGCATTTAATACCCATCATACATTAATCAAATTATGAAATTTTCAGAGAAGCAAGTAAAGGATATAGTTGCTTTGAAAGAAAGCTTGATCGAACAAATTGATAGACATCAAGAATCTATAGAAACATTAGAAAAAAATATCACAATGTTGAATTCATTTCTTATAGATTCAAGTTTTACAAAGGCTTCTCAATTAAAAACAAAAGTTGAAGTTCAAAAAAAGACCGAGATGATAAAAAAACCAGAAATAAATTCAATTCCAATTAAGAGAGGAAATGATGGTGAAATAATTGCCAATGCATTCATCACACCAGAACAAGTTTCAATAGTTTTAGATAACGAAGTAGAAATAAGTGCAGACACGCCTCCATTCAAGTCATTTTTCTTAGATAGAATAATTGGAGAAATGAAGAAAAAAGATTCTGTAGAAGCCGAAAATGGGAAAATTCAGAAAGAATCCATTATTGATTATATCATTAACAAAAGTGGTTCAGATCTTAGAGAGATAATTATCAAAAATTACAGGCAAAAAGAAAGGGTCAATGAATTAATTAATACCGCAGGATGGTCATTAACGCGAATGCTGGAAAACATCAACAAGTGATAGTATGGACAGGATTGTGGTTTTGGATTTTGGTTCACAGTATAGTCATTTAATCTGTAGACGAATTAGAGAATTTTCAGTTTATGCAGAACTTGTGCCTTTTGATATCAGTTTTGAAGAATTGCAGAAATTAAATCCAAAAGGAATAATTTTTTCTGGCGGTCCATCAAGTGTGTATAGTTCAGATGCTCCTGTTCCAGAGAGTAGAATTTTTGATATGAATTTACCGTTACTTGGAATTTGTTATGGACATCAATTAATTGTAAACAAGTATGGAGGTAAAGTAAAAAGAGCAAACAAAGAATACGGTTCATCAATACTTACAATTGATAATAATAAAAATCTTCTAAGTGATGTAGGAGAATCAGTAAGAGCATGGATGAGTCATGGTGATGAGGCAGAAGAAATCCCACCAGGATTTCAAGTAATAGGACATACTGAGGGGGCAAAAGCTGCAGCAATTGCATCAGAAGAAAAGTCAATTTATGGCATTCAATTCCATCCAGAAGTTGTTCATACAGAACAAGGAACAGAAATTCTCAAGAATTTTGTCTTAAAGGTTTGCAAAGCAGAACCAAGTTGGACTATGGAGGGATTCATAGATTCAGCAGTTGAAAAAATTTCAAAAATTGAAGGAAATGTACTATGTGGAGTAAGTGGAGGAATTGATTCCACAGTAGCAGCATTATTAATTCACAAAGCAATCGGAGACAGACTAAAGTGTGTTTTTGTAAATAATGGTTTGTTAAGATTAAACGAAGAAACAGAAATTGAAGAGATGTTCAAAGAAAATTTCAAAGTGAATTTTACAACAGTTAATGCAGCAGATGAATTTATTGGAAAACTCAAAGGAGTAGCAGATCCTGAGAAAAAGAGAATGATTGTAGGAGAAGAATTTGTTCGTGTTTTTACTGAATTTGCTGAAAAAAATGGACCTTTCAAATGGTTAGCTCAAGGTACACTTTATCCAGATGTTATTGAAAGTGGTGTTTCAAAAGGTCCAGCAGCTGTAATAAAATCACATCATAATGTAGGAGGATTACCTGACTGGCTTAATTTGGAGATTTTGGAACCATTAAGAGAATTATACAAAGATGAAGTAAGAAGTATTGCAAAAATTCTAAAAGTTCCAGAGAATCTTTTCATGCGACATCCATTTCCAGGTCCAGGACTTGCAGTTAGAATAATCGGAGAAGTTACACCGAAAAAACTAGAGATTTCTAAAGTTGCAAGTAAAATTGTAGAAGAAGAGTTGATTGAAGCAGGTTTGTATGGTAAAATATGGCAAGCATATGCTGCCGTAGGTGATGATAGAGCAGTAGGAGTGGTTGGAGACGAACGAAGATATGGAAACATAGTTATGATTAGAGTAGTAGATTCAATTGACGCAATGACTGCAGATTGGACTAGATTATCACATAGTATTTTAGAAAAAATGAGTAATAGAATTACAAATGAAATTGAAGACGTTACTTGGGTTACGTATACTATTTCAAGTAAACCTCCTGCAACCATTGAGCCACAGTAGTGATNAATTTGGAANATGAAAAAATTTGTGATGAAATTTTAGCATGTGATGANAAAATTAGATANGTNGCTGTNTACGATTTTGGGGAATTGACAGATAAAATTCGACCAGGATTAAAATGTCATTTAACTNGAGAAGANACTGTAATGTCATTATCTCAAGCAGTNTATAGATGGTCTACACGTAAAAAAACAACAGAGAAAATAGGAAANCCTGTTTTTGCATTAGCAAAATATGAGAAGATTTTNCGAATTACATTACCAATCCAAGGTGCAGGATTAATTTTGGTNTCTACAGAATTAGATATTAACATGAATGAATTGGTTGANAAGATTTTAAAAATNAAAAGTCANTATTGGGAAGTTTAAATAATTAATTTAACAGAGCTGCNCCAAATACTCCAGCAGAATCACCNAATTTATTTTTGAGAATAGGAGTTTCAATCAAATCTGAAAATACTTTTTCATATACTGATTCTTTTCCTTCAGTATACAAGAAATCAATATTTGACAAACCACCTCCAAGAACAATNACNTCAGGATCTAAAATATCAATTACATTAGCAAGNCCATATCCAAAATTTTCTAAAAATTCACATTTCCATTTTTGACTAATTTCATCATTAAGATTAGAAAGAATTTCAGGCATNGATTGTNACTTTCCAGTTANTTCAAACCATCGTTTTTCNAATGAAGGGCCACTAATGTAGGTCTCAACACAGCCNGTTTTCCCACAATAACAAGGATTCCCATTACGATGTAATGTATGATGTCCCCATTCACCACNAATGTTAGTTCTACCAGAATGAANNTTTCCATTAATTACAATTGCACCACCTACTCCAGTNCCCATAATTACACCAAAAACTAGACCNTAATCTTTTGTTATACCCATTTTAGATTCAGCCATTGCAAAACAATTAGCATCATTTTCAATCAAAATTTTTTTCTCTAATTTTTTTTCTAAATCTTCTTTGAATGGTTTTCCAATTAGACATTGGGTATTACTATTTTTTATTAAACCAGTTTGTTTAGAAATTGCACCAGGAGTACATACTCCTAAAGAAAAATCAGNAATATTTTCAGATANTTCTAAAACTAAAGAAGAGATTGAATCAATTATTTTAAAATAATCAGATTGTGGAGTTTGAATTCTTTTTTGTTGTAGAACATTTAGATTTTCATCTANNAATANAGATTCTATTTTTGTTCCACCTAAATCAATACCAATCCTAAACAATAATGATTTATGAAAAATTGAATGCTTAAGTTTTAGCCCATTGGAGGCATACCGCCGCCACCAGGAGCNCCAGATACAGCAATTACATCATCGATTCTAAGAATCATACATGCTGCNTCAGTTGCAGATTTGATAATTTGTTCTTTAACTNCAATTGGNTCTACAACATCAATTGCTAACATATCAGCAATCTTAGTATTTTTAGCATCAATTCCAGTCCATTTACGACCTTGATTTTGTTTTGCTCGTAAAGTNGCCATTGTATCAATTGGATCCATTCCTGCATTTTCAGCAATAGTTAACGGAATAATTTCTAGTGCTTCAGCNTATTTTTTAATTGCAAGTTGTTCTCTTCCATCAAAATTATCAGCCCAATCTTTGAGTTGTGAGGCTGCATAAGATTCAGGNGCACCGCCACCTGCAACNATNTCAGGTTTTTCAATTACNTCTTTTACAACCATTAAAGAATCATGAATAGAACGGTCAACTTCATCAATTACTCGNTGAGAACCGCCACGAATTAACATTGTAACAGATTGTGGNTGTTTACAGCCTTCAATGAAGACCCATTTATCAGATTCAACTTTCTTTTGTTGAGCNAAATCTGCAGCACCAAGATCTTTTTCAGATAAATCATCTAAATTACTAATTACACGTCCACCAGTTGCTTTGGAAAGTTTAATCATATCACTTTCCTTTACACGTCTTACTGCCATTATACCATGTTTAGAAAGATAGTGTTGTGCAATATCATCAATNCCTTTTTGGCAAATTAGGACATTAACACCGATATCATGTAGTTTATCNACCATTGTTTTTAGCATTCTATTTTCTTCTTCTAAGAACATCTGCATTTGAGNAGGNTCAGTAATTCTAATNTCAGAACTCATTTCAGTTTTTTCAATTTCTAATGCAGAATTGATTAAAGCAATTTTTGCTTTTTCAATTTTAGTTGGCATTCCACTNTGAACAATTTCTTTATCTAAAACAATTCCTTTAATGANTTGAGTGTCTTGAATAGAACCACCTGATTTCTTTTCAACTTTGATATTTTCAAGATCAACAGAAAAATCTTCACCNTNCTTAGTTACAATACTTAGAATTGCATCAACTACAATTTTTGATAAAATACCACTGTCTTCAGAAATTAATTTTGACTGCATACTAGTTGTNGCAATTTTAANAAGTGATTCTCTATCATCAGGTNTNATTTTCTTTGATAATTCTGANTAAATTTCAAGTGTTTTTTCTGCAGCTGCNTGAAAACCTTCAATGATAACTGANGANTGAACTTCTTTTTTGAGAAGATCTTCTGCTCTAGCTAATAATGTACCTCCAAAAACAACTGAAGANGTTGTACCATCACCTACTTCATTATCAACAGTTTTAGAAATTTCAACGATCATTTTTGCTGCAGGATGCTGAACATCAATTTCTTTTAGAATTGTTGCTCCATCATTTGTTATTGTTACATCACCTAAAGAATCAACTAACATTTTATCAAGACCACGTGGTCCAAGACTACTTTTAACTAAATCAGCTACTAATTTTGCGGCTGCAATATTGTTTTGTTGTGCATCTTTNCCCTTTTGTTGTAATGCNCTCTCTTTGAGAACTAAAACAGGTCCATTTGGTCCTTGTTGGATTGATGCCATTCAAATTCAATCCTCTAATTCCCCCTTTTTAACATTGCTTAGTTGATCGGTGAAATGTACCTTCTTTTTTTCACATCAACAATTCCACCTGAAAGAATTCGGACAGANGGTAGTGCCAAAAAAGGTAAAAANANAGGAATNAGNTGNGGTCTAGAAAATTTACAACCTAAATCCACAATTGTGNTATTGATTTTTTCAAAATTAGATGAAACTTTTTCAAAAGAATCAGTNGATACNATTCCTGCAAATTGTAATGGTAATGATGCAAGAATTTTTCCAGATTTTACTACAACCANTCCTCCTTGATTTTTAATCAGNTGGTTNGATGCAATTGCCATATCAGAATCATTTGAACCTATTANAATCAAATCGTTTTCATGAAAACTCCATGTAGATGCAAAAGCACCTATATCTGCACCAAAATTTTCAAGAAATCCAATNGAATGTCTATTTGTTCCATGAATTCTATCNAATGCTGCAACTTTCCAGATATCAGAATCTAAAGATGCAGGAANATCTCCATCTTTTGAAGAAAGTTGTGATGAACCAATNTTTGTAATGATTTCAGTTTGCATATTGATAGTATTTGCAAGAACATCTTTCTTTTTTGATTTTATGAGAAAATCATTTTTTGNGANNTTTTTTAGTTTAACAGTTTTTTTNATCCATGGNGAAATTGGTTTTTTCTTAATTGGGTTAACAAAAGTTCCATTTGAAATAATGAGCTTTCCTCCAACAAAAACNTGATTTGGTTTAAATGATTTCAAATCATTGAAAATTAAAATATCTGCTAATTTTCCAGGTGCAATCCCACCCAAATCTTTTCCCATGTTATANTAATCAAAATTATTTTTTGATGCCATAGTAATTGCATCAATNGGTTTTAGACCTACTTTGATAGATTCTCNAATACAATGATCAATNTGGCCAAATTTTGAAATATCTAAAGGATCAAGACCATCAGAACAAAACATTAGTCGNTTAAGATAAGTTCCATGAGATAAAACACGTGGAATAATTTCTTTCAAATCACGTCGAATAGAACCTTCTCTNATCATTATCCACATTCCAAGACGTAATCGTTCTAACACTTGATCAAAATTGATTGGTTCATGACACGAAAGAACACCAGATGAAATGTAAGCATTNAGTTTTTTTTCACTNGCACCAGCAGTGTGTCCATTAATTATACAATCACATTCTAACATTGCAGAAAGTGATTTCATTGTTTTAGATTCACGAAGAGTTACCTTAGTCCATGAAAAAACTTCTCCTAAACCAAGGACATTNGGATGTTTTACAGCTAATTTTTCTTGTGCTAAAGTTAGAGATTTACTATTACTAAATTTTGCATCAACTGGAAGGCCNCCAGGAACTACTTGAAAAATTCTAATAGGTAAATTTTCACCTAGTTTAAGAAATTCTTGAAATCCTTTGAAGCCACCNACACTTACTACATCAATAGGATCTGAAAAAAGAGAAGTAACGCCACANAGAAGTGCTTTTTTTGCAAATTCAGAAGGGAGGACAAATTGATCAATATGTAAATGAGGATCTGCAAACCCNGGACNGACATATTTGTTCTTTACATCAATAACTTTGGTTTTTGAACCAATTGNATGTGAAGCGTCAGGACCAACATATGCAATTCTATCACCAATTATTGCAATCTGAATCTTTGAAATGATTTCTCTAGTATAGACGGATAATAGATTACAATTCTTCAAAACAAGATCGGCTTTTTTATCNCCCATTGCCACAGAGTTCAAAGANGANATCGAATTGGCTAGGCTCGAAGTCACGCCTTTTAATTAGATTTTGCGCCTATTATAGATTCAATGCTTAAATTACGGGTNAAGAGGTTTTGTTGATATGAACATNCCTAAGGTGATCAGAAAGTATTGTGCTAAATGTAAAGNACATACTGAGCAAAAGGTCTCCATTTACAAGGCTGGAAAAAGACGNGGTTCAGCAAGAGGNGAACGTCGACATGCTGAACGTAAAAAGGGATACGGTGGACAAAAATTCCCAAAATTAGCAAAACCAGCCAAAGTTACTAAGAAAGTTACTCCTATTATGACATGNACTGTATGTAAAAAGAAATACAATAAAAAAGGTGTAAGAATTAAGAAATTCGAGTTGGTNGCAGTATGAAAAAAGATCACATCGAAATTCCAAAACCNTCTAGTAAGTTTCAGAATGTTAATTGTGATGAATGCGGTGAATTACANGTAGTTTATTCTCATGCATCAACATCAATTGCATGTAATTCTTGTGGCAACNCACTTNCAGAAGCAACAGGTTCTAAAGCAAAGATAAATGGTAAAATCTCANGTAGTGCTGAGTAGAGCATAATCTTTTTTTGTATTTAGATTAAANGCAATTTTCTTATCATTAATTATAATATAATNTTCANCTAAATTTTCAAGNGAAGAAATTTTTTTAGAATTNATTAAAGAAATTCCAGTGTAATGACATTTCTGATTTTCAAAAATTANAGANTNATCAGATTCAAATCCAATAGAAGNTAAAAAATTGGCAGTAACAAGAATACTAGTCCAAATTTTTTGGGAATTATATTGATTANCAATTTTTTGAATNACTTCCNNATCTAACAAAGGTAGATCACCAGATGTAACTAATACATCATCATCAATTGTTTTAAGAATTGAATTTAGATCTTCTACATAACCTATTCCAGATGAATCATAAANNTCAATTTTATTTTCTTGTAAAAGTTTTTTTGTTTTAGGAGAATTTGGACTAGTGATTGCTAAAATTTTTGAAAAACAATTTGAGTTTTTTAATGAATCAATTACTTGAAGAATTATAGGTTTTTTGTGTACTAGTAATAATTTTTCATCATTGAAATTCATTCGAGTNCCTTTNCCACCTGCCATTACAAGCCCAATCATATTGATACAAACACCATCAGTGAAGCNAATCTAGTTAATTCATTNGTAGCNCCAAGAACATCTCCAGTAATNCCACCAAAACTACGAGTAGATATGGCTAGAAGGAAAATGGTTACAGTTACAGTTACACCTAACATTATCAAACCAGTAGATTCGCCAATTATCATTACNGGGATTANCATAATTATGAATGCGGCAGTAAGTTTTTTCTTGTCTTTCATNATTTTTACAAAAGGTGAATTTGAGCCTAATGATGCAGAATTACCTAAACTTGCCATCAATACCATTGAAAACTTGGCTAAAATTTCACTAATCAAAATTGCCTTAAACAAATCAAATCCACTAGTCAGAGAAANAGTAATTATCAAACCAACAAGGTACAAAACAATCCCTACAATACCAGCAGAACCGGTAGAAAGATCTTTCATTGCTTTAATTTTTTTGTCTCGACTTCCTTTCACCATAAGTCCATCAGCAAAATCAGCTAAACCATCTGCATGATGAATTCCAGTAANAATTGCAATAGATGCAACAACCAANAAACTAACTAACAAAGGATCTAAAAAGAANGATAATCCAAAACCAAATGANCCNATTAAGAGTCCAATTATAATTCCAACAACAGGNAAAACATACATGTANTTTGCAATGTTTTCNAAAGTNGCATTNGATGATGGNAATATTGTTAGAAACGAAAAAACAGACCCAATTTCTTTAAGCATGAATCCACCACCCAATAAATGANAAAACANTAATTATTGGAATNGTAATTATTCCAAAGAAAAGAATTGAAGTTAGTTTCATAATTGCAATTGCAGATAAAACATGTTCTTTTGTTAGAATAGTTTCAACATTACCCAAGCTGTAATGTTCTANTTTTTCAAATTTTGTTTCAAGAGCTCCTGCAAGTGCAGCCATAGGATATCCAGCATTAGGACTTTCAGTTTTTTTCCCATCGCGTAACATAATTTTGTAGGATTCTTTCCAATTATTCTGCAAAATAGCAGCAGAGAGAATCATCACCAATCCTGTAAGTCGAGAAGGAATATAATTTAAAATTGTNTCACAAGTTGCTGTAAACCAACCTATATTTTTGAAAATATCTGTTTTATAGCCAATCATAGAATCTGCAGTATTAACTACCCTGTATACAAATGCNCCAAAAATACCAAAAATAGCGTAATAAAATAGAGGTCCAGTTACNCCATCAACAGTATTTTCACTAATACTNTCAAGAACNCCTGAAATAACATGATTTCTATCTAAATTTTTNGTGTTTCTCTTTACAATCATAGATANGTTAACTCGTGCAGACTCNAAATNGTCATTTTCTAAAGAATCCATCACAGCCAAAGCATAACGTTCCATTCCNCTAATAGCTATTGTAGTTTTGAGTAAAATAANTCCAACAAGAATTGAAATAATTATTGTAATCCAATCAACAGTAATTAATGAAATTCCTAAATCTAAAATTGANAGTAANGTTATTACAATTCCTGTAGGTATCANAACNAAAAAAATTCCTGAGAATTTTTCAANATTTGAATTNTGATTTTTAGCTAATGGNGTTAGTTTAGAAATNACAATTCCAATCCATGCAGTTGGATGATATCTATTCTTAGGATCTCCAAATATTAAATCNAAACCTATTGCAAATCCAATAATTATAATAGATTCTAAAATCATTTAATCATCTTCTCTATCGCTTTAAGATCTAAGTTATTTTTTACTATTTTTGCTAATTTNTCTAATTCTCTATCAATTTTAGAAATATTATTTTTAGTCCATTTAATTTCTTTTGGCTTAACATTTAGAGANTCTTCTTCAGGTAAATTTNTCTTGATCATAGGAATTGTTCCCAGAACAGGAATTTTTGTTATTTGTTTAATTTTTCTAAATCCNGGTTTTAAGACATCTATATCTCCACGAAATTTNTTCAATACAAATCCCTTGACAAGTTTTTGGTAATTTTTTTCAATTAGAGTCATTGTTCCTGNAAGACTTGCAAAAGAACCACCTTTGTCAATATCAGATACTAATAAGACCGAAGCATTTGCTTTTTGAGCAATTNGCATATTTGCAATATCAAATTTTTGTAAATTAATTTCAGCTGGAGAACCTGCACCCTCTAAAATCACTAAATCATAATTTTTCTTTAATCGAAATAAAGAATCTGTTGCTACTTTGATTCCTTTTGTTTTAACAAATTTTGCATAGTAATCTTTTGCATGCATTTTTTTGAAATATTTGCCATTAAGATAGANTGCACTATAGTAATTTCCCAATGGTTTNAGCATTATTGGGTTAAGATCAGGTTCAATTTTACATCTAGCAGCCATTGCCTGAATTGCTTGNGCACGAGATATTTCNAAATCAGNCNTNNNATAACCGAAATTTGACATGTTTTGNGATTTGAAAGGCACTACATTGATCCCCTTGTCTGAAAATATCCTACACAATGCTGCAACTAGTGTTGTTTTNCCAACACCAGAAGCAGTTCCTTGAANCATCAAAGATTTCATGCTATTGTCTCCAATGCTTTAACTAATTTTAGATTNTCTTTATGTGATTTTATTGCAATTCGAATATAGTNANTNTTTAGACCGCGAAAATTTTTGCAATCTCTAATCAANATTTTATGTTTTANTAATTGTTTTTGAATTTTTGTAGAATTTTGTTTTGTTTTAATTAAAATAAAATTAGTAAAAGATTCTTGACATTCAAANCCCTCAATGGNNTTAATTTTCTTTTTAAGAAAAACATATTCTTTTTTAATTATAGATTTTGATTNTGCCATATGNGATTTANTTTTAATTGCAATAATTCCTGCTTCNTGAGCTAAAACATTTACACTCCAAGGAATTTTTGTTTTTTGTAAAATATCAATCATTTGTTTTGAACCCACTCCATATCCAATTCTAATTCCAGCTAAACCAAATGATTTTGTCAGAGATCTTAACACAAATAGATTATCATATTTTTTGATTAAATTTAATACNGATTGATTTGATTGTGGAACCAATTCAATAAAACATTCATCAACAAACACAAGACANGATTTTTGCTGTGCAANTAAAATAATTTTAGATAATTGTNCTTTTGATAAAANGGTTCCAGTNGGNTTATTAGGATTACAAACAAATACACATCCATTAGTTGGNATTTTAGAAATAAATGAATCTANATTTTTAGATAAATTCATTGTTTTAAAAAAGGAAATTTTACAATCTGCAAGTTTTGTTGCAGATTCATATTCACTAAATGTTGGTACATGAATTAAAATTCGTTTTTTGTATAAAAAGGCATTACAGAAATTATAGATTATTTCAATTGCTCCATTTCCAACAACAAGATTGGATTTGGGTAATCTAATGTATTTTTTGAGATCAGACCTTAATGAAGTGGAAAGTAAATCAGGGTAAAGAGACATGGAATCTAATCTTTTTTTCAAAATTTTCTTGACACTTACAGGGATTCCCATAGGGCCAACATTGGAACTATAATCAATAATTTCAGGATCTAGATCAGATATTGAAAATTTACCACCATGTATGACAGGATTATGTCTTGAAATAGCATTTTTCGTTCTTATTTTCACAGTTCCAAATAGAATAGGCAGATTTTGTATGTTGTGGTGATCCAGAAAACGATTATTAATTGAAGTCATCAATACTCAAATCATGGGTAAAAAAAGAGTGGCAATAATAGGAGTCACAGGTGCTGTAGGACAAGAATTTGTTCAATCTTTAGAGAATCATCCATGGTTTGAAGTTACTCAAATAGCAGCTTCGGAACGTTCAGCAGGAAAAAATTATTTGGACGCGATAAAAGATGCCAGTGGGATTGTTGCTTGGGACGTAGGTGGAGAAATTCCGGAATATATCAAATCAATGACTGTAAAAAAAATTGACGAGTTAGATGTATCACAATTAGATTTAGTATTTTCAGCTGTAGAATCAGTAGCTGCAAGAGACATTGAAACCAAAATGGCAGCTGATTTACCAGTAATTTCAACTAGTTCAGCTTATAGATATGAAGATGACGTGCCAATTCTAATTCCTGGAATTAATGATGAGCAAACTGAATTATTAGANATTCAAAAGAAAAATAGAAACTGGAAGGGATGGGTGGCACCNCTTCCTAATTGTACAACAACAGGTTTAGCAATCACACTAAAACCACTATTAGAAAAATATGGTGCAAAAAAAGTTTTGATGACTTCAATGCAGGCAATTTCTGGAGGAGGNAAATCAGGNGTGTCTGCAATGGGGATTACAGATAACATCATTCCATATATCCCAAAAGAAGAAGGAAAGGTAANATTAGAAACAAGAAAAATTCTAGGGAAATTAAAAGATGGTAAAATTGNGGATGCAGATATTAAGATTAGTTGTACTTGTACTAGAGTTCCAGTAATAGATGGACATACCGAATCTGTTTTTGTCGAAACAAATGAAGACATTGACCCANCTCAAGCAAAAGAAACCTATGATCAATGTAANAAAGAAAGNTCTGTAGCAGGATTACCATCAGCTCCAGAAAAATATTATGCATTTCATGAAGACCCAACAAGACCTCAACCAAGAATGGAGAGAACCGTNGGNGNTGGAATGACTACAACAATTGGAAGAGTAGAAAAAGAAGAATTGTTTGATCATGGACTCAAATACATNCTATTCTCTCATAACAAAAAAATGGGTTCAGCAAAAGGAGCAGTANTACTAGCAGAAATGCTATACAAAAAAGATAAGATTTAGATAATTTTTTTGTAATTTTTACAATAATAACTTTATAAGATCCANAAATCTAGAACGAATTAGGTGTTTTANNTGACAAAANTAGATAGTTTAGACTTNCAAATTTTATCAGAATTATCAAACGATGCATCAATTTCAGTTCCACGTTTATCAAAAAAAATAGATGTTAATTCTTCAGTTGTCTATTCAAGAATNAAAAGATTAGTGAAAAAAAAATTAATTGAACGTTTCACTATTGTTGTTAATNATTCAGAATTAGGATATGANGTTAANGCTCTAACTGGAATTAATATGNATTCAAAAAAACGGGATCANATTATTGAAGAACTTTTCAAAATAGATGGAGTTAGAGAAGTTGCAGAGGTAACAGGCAGATTTGANATTTTGGTGACTATGTATTCAAAATCACTAGATCAAATGCATAAGATGGTTTCTGAACGTATTGGTAGAATTGANGGNATTCANTCTTCNGAGTCATTTATTGAAATGAAATCACGTACAAAAGCAATGCCATATATGNCATCAAAAGGTAATGACTAGAATTGCAAAAACAAAAATCAGAATCTCGAATTGCAGTATATTATGAATTAACAAAACCAAAAATTTGGTATTTGTTGGTATTTACAGCATTTGGTGCAGCACTCACAGCATCTCACATTTATGAAATTGAAATATCTCCTGCAACTTGGTTGTTGATGTTATTTTCAGTTGCAGCAGGATCTGCAGCTGCTAATACTTTGACAAATTATCATGATAGNGATATTGATGCAATNATGGAAAGAACAAAAGGTAGACCNCTNCCATCAAAACGAATATCCCCNGCAGAAAAAGCTAGGAATTTTGGATTAGTTTTAGCTGGAATTTCATTAGTATTGGCATTAAGCATTTCTTTCACAACCACATTAGAACAAGGNATATGGGCAACAGCATTCATTGCATTTGGATTACTAAACAATGTTTTAGTTTACTCTTATGGATTAAAAAGNAANTCACGNACAAATATTATTTTAGGAGGATTATGTGGAGGTTCGCCTCCAATGATTGGATGGGTAGCTGTNACAATGACAGACNTATGGACTATGGGTCTTGCAATGGCAGGACTAGTTTTCATATGGATTCCAATGCATATTTGGGCATTGACACTACATTTCAAAGAAGATTACAATAAAGTNAATGTTCCAATGTTGACTGCNGTTCAATCTGAAAAAACATCTGCAAGAGCCATNGCAGGNTCTACTGTTGTNATGGTGTTATTTTCAATTGCTCCATTTTTCATAACAACTGAAANNGGTGAAGAAATGGTCAGTGANGTATATCTNTGGACTGCAATTGCATCAGGGGCACTAATGATTGGATTATCAATATGGGTAATTTTCAAACCAATTGAAAAAGCCTCATGGACTTTGTTTAAATTCTCTAGTCCTTACTTGGCAGTATTATTTATTGCATTAATGATAGATTCGGCATTATAAGATACTNCNATCANNATCAAGACTGTTGAGTTCTTTAGTAATTTTTGAATGGTTTTCAACTAAAGTCTCTAATTCTTGTTGTAATTCACTAGAATCCCATTTAAGATTTACAAGTGAAGAAAGTTTGGCAACGATATTCCATTGAAGATTATTTTGATCATCGATTAATTTTAAAAATCGTGCTCCTTTTTCGTCATCATCCATATTATATCTAAAAACATGCAATGATAAAAATCTAGTAGANGGTAATTACATAATTTCAAAGTTTTATTAGTAAAAATTGTTTATTTTTCATATTGCAATGTAGTATTTCAGAATGTAAGTTAAAAGCTAAAAAAACAGTGGAGATTAGTTTTAGAGAAACTCGAAATCTTTGCCAAAAGCATTTAGAATTATTTTCAAACAAAGATAGAAAATATTTTCCAAATTTTACCAAAGCATCAGATTTTTAAAAAACATGATAAAATTTTGGAAATCTTTGAAAGATTTAACATGTAGCATTTTCAAATAATGATATGGCTAAAGAAAAAAATTCTTTGATGGACGAGGCACAAAAAATTGAAAATGAGTTGAAGAAATTGAAAGGGAAGGCAAAGCAAGTAAAAAAGAAAGCCACTAAGCCTAAAAAACAGGCCAAAGTATCAACAAAAAAATCAGAATTTGATAAATCTTGGAAAGAATACAATTCAGCATTAAATGGATGGAAAGAATCCCTAGCACAATGGCAAAAAGCTACGAATGAGACTTTAATGACATATCATGACGCATGTCAAAAAGCAATGGAGTCAGATGCAGAATTATTAAAAAAAGTCAGTACAAGTTGGGAAAATACATGGGATGAAATCGGTCCAGAGTATATGAAACAACAAACAAAGATGATTGAAAATATTTTCAAAGAGACAAACATCAAATCAGTGAAAAAATTCAATGATCAATGGGAAAAATTCCTCACAACATCAGGAGATGATTCCATTATAGCATATCAAGAAGCCATTAAAAGATTCAATCAAGCATGGCAATCAAATCAAATGTGATATTTTAAATTAAAAGATATTTTATTGTTTTTTCCATTTTTAGAATTCGACAAACTTTACAATCACAAACAAAACAAAACCCATTAATTGCACTTCTATCATTTTCAATAGTTTTCTCTAGTGGATTTTTTATTTCTCTTTTAGTTGTACATTTTCCGCAATAGGCTTCTAAAGAATTTGATGAATAATTTTTCTAACTACTGTTTTTTTTGGTTGTTTTTTTAGCTGCTGTTTTTTTGGTTGTTTTTTTAGCTGCTGTTTTTTTGGTTGTTTTTTTAGCTGCTGTTTTTTTGGTT